>NZ_JANCPG010000001.1:0-210006 GCF_024295905.1 Streptococcus sp. CF7_Ac1-12
GATGCTGAGAAAAAAGCGATCGAAGACAAAGTTAAAGCAGTCAACCCAGGATCTAAAGTCGTAGTAGATGATAAAGGAAACGCAACAGTCACAACACCAGAAGGTAAAACAGCAACAATTCCAGCAACAGACTTAACTAAGTCAGCATCAGACGCAGGTAAAGAAAATGCAGGAAATGGTGCAAACACACCAGCAACTAAGACAGTAGTTAAGGATCCAGCTAACTTAACAGATGAAGAAAAAGCAAAAGTTAAGAAAGCAGTAGAGGATGTAAACCCAGGATCAACTGTAGTAGTAAATGATAAAGGTGATGTAATCGTTACTAAAGGTGATGGAACAGTATTAGTAATCCCAGAACTTGACTTAGTAATTCCAGAAGATAAATTAACTGATCCAACTCAACAAAATGGTGTAAACACACCAGCAACTAGAGTGTTAGTTGGAGATAAAGCTAAATTAACAGCTGATGAAATTGAAAAAGTTAAAGAATCAATTAAAGCAGTCAACCCAGGATCAACTGTAGTAGTAGACGAAAACGGAAATGCGACAGTAACAACTCCAGAAGGTAAGACAGCAACAATTCCAGCAGCTCAATTAGTTAAAGATGCTAAAGATGTTGCAGCTAAGAACAATGGTGAAAACATCAACGTTGACTTCGAAAAAGAAACAGTAGCAGACTTCAATAACTTAACAGATGCAGAAAAAGAAGCTGCAAAAGCTAAGATTAAAGGAGCAAATGCTGATGTAGTAGAAGTTATCTTCGACAAAGCAGGAAACGCAACTGTAATTACTAAAGATGGTAAAGTTTACACAATCGTAGCTAAAGATATCTTTAAACAACGTCCATATGTACCATCAAATGGTGGAGACAATAACAGTGGTAACGGTAACGGAGCTACTAACACTGACGCAAAAGTGGATAAAGCTAAGTTAGAAGGTGCTATCCATCAATTAGATGAATTGATCATTAAAGAATCAGCTAAGCTTGATGCAGAAACTGCAAAAGAAGCGAATGCATTATCAGCAGATGCTAAGAAAGTATTTGCTAATGCAGACGCAAGTCAAGCAGAAGTGGATGCAATGGTTAAACGTATCGAAGACTTCATGGCGAAAGTTGCTTCATCAACTGATCATGCAGCTCCAGCTAATGACCAAGCTGCCCAAACATCAGCTGTAGCTCCAGCTACTGCTCAAGCAGCAGCTAATGCTGGTCAAACAGCATCAGCACAAGCAAATGCGCGTAAAGCGGCTAAAGAATTGCCAAATACAGGTACAGCAGATTCTACTGTAGCTATGGTAGCAGCTGCCGCAAGTGCAGTACTTGGTCTTGGTCTTGCAGGCCGTCGTCGTAAAGAAGACGAAGAAGCTTAATTGGTAGATTGTTGGATAATTATCAGATGATAAGTCCGATTTTCAAAGCTTAAACAAGTACCTCTCATAAGAAAATCTCCTAGCAGTAAAGTCTGCTAGGAGATTTTTGCATTTCAGAAAGTGGACGGATGACTTGGCAACCAGCTGAGGGTAAAGGTTAGCTGTTCAGCTTTTAGGAGGTCTTGGTGTTGAATAGTTGATACGAGTTTTTTGTCTAGTCGGCATTCTTTTACAAAGTTGAAATGGCTGTGGTTTTGTTTAGAATGGATATCCAGCCATTTATCTTCTTTAGCCAGATAGACTCGGAGATGGTCAAAGAGAGGAATTCCGAGGTCATAGCTTGGTTTTCCTGGACAGGTCGGATAAAATCCGAGAGCTGACCAGATATACCAAGCCGAGAGACTACCGTTATCCTCATCACCAGGATAGGCTTGCCAGTTTGCGTGAAAGGCTTTCTGACGGAGAGTCTTGATGAGAAGGGCAGTGTAGTCAGGATAGTCGCTGTAGAGGAAGAGATAAGGAATGTGGAAGCTCGGCTGGTTGGAAATAGCGACTTGTCCAAACGGAGCTGTAGCCATTTCGCTCATTTCATGAATCTCGTAACCATAGCCTGTTGTCTCAAAGAGAGGAGCATCTTGACAGGTTTTCAAAAGATAGTTGCTAAAGGCTTCTTTGCCACCCATAAGTTGGATTAAGCCTGGGATGTCGTGGAGGACGCCTAAAGTTGCTTGGATGGCAGAGCATTCGGCATAATCACGTCCCCAACTATAAGGAGAGAAGTCAGGGCGGAAGTTGCCTTGGTTGTCACGCGCTCGCATGTAACCTGTCTCAGCGTCAAATAGATGGCGGTAATTTTGTGATACGGCCTTGTAGGTTTCAGCAATCTCTATTTGCCCTAGTTTTTCAGCACAGCGAGCGATACAAAAATCGCTATAGGCATAGTCTAGGGTATGGCTAACACTTTCGTGGTGGTCGGTAGAGAGATAACCTAGTTCTTGGTATTGAGCTAGTCCGTGACGACCATTGATGCCAAGAGGATCAGATTTGGTAGCTGTTTCAAGCATGGCTTGGAGGAGTTCTTCTTCTAGGTCGGGGGCCATGTCCTTGCAGGCGCTATCTGCGATAATACCGTCTAAAAGTGTACCTGGCATCATACCCCGTTCATCTGGGGCCAGCCATTTTGGAAGGAAACCAGTATCGCGGTAGCTATTGAGAAAACCTTCTAAAAAACGGTGGTAGTGTTCTGGTATGATAAGGGCAAAGAGGGGGAAGGTGGTGCGGAAGGTATCCCAGAAACCATTGTTGCTGAAGAGGACACCAGGTTTGACAGTGTCAGTGGACAAATCAATGTGGATGACTTGTCCTGATTCATTAACCTCATAAAAAGTCTGAGGAAAGAGGAAGAGTCTGTAGAGACAGTGGTCAAATAAGGTTCGGTCAACCTCTCCTGTCTCTATAATGTCAAAACGATGGAGGAGATTTTCCCAGTCCGCTTGCGCATTTGCTTTACAGTTATCAAAATCTTTTTGAGGTAGATTGATTAGAGCTTGAGAAGGAGAGATGAAAGAAGTCCCTAGTTGAATCTCAGCATGGCTATCTGCCAGGTCGATTCGCCAGTCTTCGCCTTCTTGGCTGATAGCAAGAATATCCGTATTCATTTGTAGGGCAGTGAACATAGTGAGTGGATTTTTGTTGGTTTCAGTTTTGCCTTCTTGTTGCAGGGCAAGAGTTCGCTTATCTACTTGCTCTACGGTCAGTTCATCTGCTGCGTGAAGATAGAGGGAGAGGGATTTGCCTTGCTTTTGCTCCAAACGAATAGAAGCACCGTAGCAAGTCGGTGTAAGCTGGCTTTCAATCTGATAGCGCAGGGAGAAAATCTTCAAATAATGAGGTTGGAAAGAGGCCTTATCTATGTCATAAGAAGACTGACGATGGAAGAGGCTGTCTCCGCCTAGCTGGCCTGTGACAGGTGTCAGAAGGAGCCAAGAGTAGTCTCCAATCCAAGGGCTGGGCTGGTGGGTTAAACGAATCCCCTGAAAGATAGGCAGATGTGGATCGAAAAACCAAGATCCATCCTGGTCACTGGTCTGGGGTACAAAGTAATTCATCCCAAAAGGAACGCCTGTGTATGGCAGGGTATTTCCCCGAGAAAAGGCATGCTTGCTGGCAGTTCCAAATCGGGTATCGATGCTTTCAAGTAGTGGTTTCATAGTCTTTCCTTTAGCTGTTTTTCTACATTATATCAGAAAAATGGGGCCTTTAGAAAAGGAGTTTCAAAGATAACTATTTTGTAGAAAAATGACTATCATTTGTGTATGTATTTTCTGCCTCAAAAGCTATATACTGAAAATGAAACTTGTTTGAAAGAGGATACTGCACGATGATTTATTCAAAAGAAATTGTTAGAGAATGGCTAGATGAAGTAGCGGAGCGAGCTAAGGACCATCCAGAGTGGGTGGATGTTTTCGAGCGTTGCTACACTGACACTTTGGACAATACGGTTGAAATTCTCGAAGACGGTTCAACTTTTGTCTTGACTGGGGATATTCCTGCTATGTGGCTTCGGGATTCGACAGCCCAACTCAGACCTTACCTGCATGTGGCTAAAAGGGATGCCCTCCTGCGTCAGACCATTGCAGGTTTGGTCAAACGTCAGATGACCTTGGTACTCAAGGATCCTTATGCCAATTCCTTCAACATTGAGGAAAACTGGAAGGGACACCACGAGACCGACCATACCGACCTCAATGGCTGGATTTGGGAACGCAAGTATGAGGTGGATTCGCTTTGCTATCCTTTGCAGTTGGCTTATCTCCTCTGGAAAGAGACTGGTGAGACTAGCCAGTTTGATGAGACTTTTGTCGCAGCGACTAAGGAGATTCTCCATCTTTGGACGGTTGAACAAGACCATAACAACTCTCCTTATCGTTTTGTTCGAGATACGGACCGTAAGGAAGACACCTTGGTAAATGATGGATTTGGCCCTGACTTTGCAGTGACAGGTATGACTTGGTCAGCCTTTCGTCCGAGTGATGACTGTTGTCAGTATAGTTACTTGATTCCGTCAAATATGTTTGCTGTAGTAGTCTTGGGTTATGTGCAAGAGATCTTCGCAGCATTAAATCTAGCTGATAGCCAGAGTGTTATCACAGACGCTAAGCGTCTTCAGGATGAAATCCAAGAAGGCATCGAAAACTACGCCTACACAAGCAACAGCAAGGGCGAAAAGATTTATGCCTTTGAAGTGGATGGTCTAGGAAATGCCAGCATCATGGATGATCCAAACGTACCAAGTTTGTTGGCTGCGCCTTATCTGGGCTACTGCGATATTGACGACGAAGTCTATCAAGCAACTCGTTGTACCATTTTGAGCCCTGAAAATCCATACTTCTACCAAGGAGAATACGCTAGCGGTCTCGGCAGTTCTCATACCTTCTATCGCTATATCTGGCCCATCGCTCTTTCTATTCAAGGCTTGACAACGACAGATAAAGCAGAGAAGAAATTCTTGCTGGATCAGCTGGTTGCTTGTGATGGGGGGACAGGTGTCATGCATGAAAGCTTCCACGTGGACGATCCAACTCTCTACTCTCGTGAATGGTTCTCTTGGGCCAACATGATGTTCTGTGAATTGGTATTGGATTACTTGGATATCCGTTAATCTAGGATTTTACTTGTTTTTAGCCAATTTACCAAGACAAAGTAGCTAAATATATACTTCTTTCAAATTTCCTCTCAAATCATAGTTAAATTCTTGATAAATAAAATATTTAGAGTTAAACTGTTGGTGATTTGTTGAATTTGATTGAGCAAATCTTACATCCAAAAACGTTAACAATAAAAATTTAAATTTAGAATGAGGTTTTACTTCATGGAAAATGTTGTTGTACATATTATCTCACATAGTCACTGGGACCGTGAGTGGTACTTGCCTTTTGAAAGCCACCGTATGCAGTTGGTGGAATTGTTTGACAATCTCTTTGATCTTTTTGAAAATGACCCTGAGTTCAAGAGTTTCCATTTAGACGGGCAAACTATTGTCCTTGATGACTACTTGGAGATTCGTCCTGAAAATCGCGACAAAGTTCAACAGTACATCGACGAAGGAAAATTGAAAATTGGTCCCTTCTATATCTTGCAGGATGATTACTTGATTTCAAGTGAAGCCAATGTCCGCAATACCTTGATTGGTCAGCAGGAAGCTGCAAAGTGGGGCAAATCCACTCAGATTGGTTACTTCCCAGATACCTTTGGAAATATGGGACAAGCGCCTCAAATCCTTCAAAAATCAGGCATTCACGTGGCCGCTTTCGGTCGTGGTGTGAAGCCGATTGGATTTGACAACCAAGTCCTCGAAGATGAGCAGTTTACTTCCCAGTTTTCAGAAATGTACTGGCAGGGTGCGGACGGAAGTCGTGTCCTCGGGATTCTCTTTGCCAACTGGTACAGTAATGGGAATGAAATTCCAGTGGATAAAGACGAGGCTTTGACCTTCTGGAAACAAAAACTGGCAGACGTGCGTGACTACGCTTCTACCAACCAATGGTTGATGATGAACGGTTGTGACCACCAGCCTGTCCAGAAAAATCTGAGCGAAGCCATTCGTGTGGCAAATGAACTCTTCCCAGATGTAACCTTTGTTCATAGTTCTTTTGATGAATATGTTCAAGCCGTGGAAAGTGCCCTACCAGAGCAGTTATCAACGGTTACAGGTGAGCTGACCAGTCAGGAAACAGATGGCTGGTACACACTTGCCAACACTTCTTCATCCCGCATTTACCTCAAACAAGCCTTCCAAGAAAATAGCAACCTCCTAGAGCAAATTGTAGAACCACTGACTATTATAACTGGTGGCCACAACCACAAGGACCAGTTGACCTATGCTTGGAAAACTCTTTTGCAGAATGCGCCGCATGATAGCATCTGTGGCTGTAGCGTGGACGAGGTTCACCGAGAGATGGAAACTCGTTTTGCCAAGGTCCACCAAGTTGGAAACTTTGTTAAGAGCAATCTTCTTAACGAGTGGAAGGGCAAAATAGCTACAGCTAAGGCTCAAAGTGACTATCTCTTTACTGTCATTAACACAGGCTTGCATGATAAGGTTGATACTGTCAGCACAGTGATTGATGTAGCGACTTGTGATTTCAAGGAATTGCACCCAACAGAAGGTTATAAGAAGATGGCTGCTTTGACCTTGCCAAGTTACCGTGTGGAGGACTTGGATGGGCGTCCTGTAGAGGCTAAAATCGAAGACCTCGGAGCTAATTTTGAGTACGATTTACCAAAAGACAAGTTCCGCCAAGCTCGTATCGCCCGCCAAGTGCGCGTGACTATCCCTGTTCATCTAGCACCTCTCTCTTGGACAACCTTCCAATTGCTGGAAGGAGAGCAAGAACATCGTGATGGTATTTACCAAAACGGGGTGATTGATACACCATTTGTAACGGTGAGTGTGGATGACAATATCACAGTCTATGACAAGACAACTCACGAAGCCTATGAAGATTTTATCCGCTTCGAAGACCGTGGTGATATTGGAAACGAGTATATCTATTTCCAACCAAAAGGAACAGAGCCAATCTATGCAGAACTTAAGAGCTACGAGGTCTTGGAAAACACAGCTCGCTACGCTAAGATTTTGCTCAAACATGAATTGACCGTGCCTGTCAGTGCAGATGAAAAGCTAGAAGAAGAGCAAAAAGGCATCATCGAGTTTATGAAGCGTGAAGCTGGACGTTCAGAAGAATTGACAAGCATTCCTCTTGAAACTGAGATGACTATCTTCGTTGATAATCCACAAATCCGTTGCAAGACTCGCTTTACCAACACTGCCAAAGACCACCGTATCCGTCTCTTGGTCAAGACTCATAATACACGTCCAAGCAACGATTCTGAAAGCATCTATGAGGTGGTGACACGACCAAACAAACCAGCTGCTTCTTGGGAAAATCCTGAAAATCCTCAACACCAACAAGCCTTTGTCAGCCTGTATGATGATGAAAAAGGGGTGACTGTATCTAACAAGGGATTGAATGAATACGAAATCCTTGGAGACGACACCATTGCAGTGACGATTCTGCGTGCATCAGGTGAGTTGGGTGACTGGGGTTACTTCCCAACACCAGAAGCCCAATGCTTGCGTGAGTTTGAAGTCGAGTTTGCGCTTGAGTGCCACCAAGCCCAAGAACGCTTCTCAGCTTTCCGTCGCGCTAAAGCCTTGCAGACACCATTTACCAGCCTTCAGCTTGCTAGACAGGAAGGAAGCGTGGCTGCGACTGGTAGCCTCTTGAGCCATTCTGTTCTCAGCATACCGCAAATCTGTCCAACAGCCTTTAAGGTAGCTGAAAATGAAGAAGGCTATGTTCTTCGTTACTATAATATGTGTAGTGAAAATGTACGTGTACCAGAAAGTCAACATCTCTTCCTTGACCTACTTGAACGACCATACCCAGTTCATAGAGGCCTCATTTCACCACAAGAGATTCGTACAGAATTCATCAAAAAAGAAGAAATTTAATTTCAAAAAGTAAACATAAAAAGAAAGGAGGGGCGAAAAGGTAAGAACTAACTGCTGATTCGCCCCTTTTTATGGTAAAAACAATGACCATTGCAACAATTGATATCGGAGGGACTGGGATTAAGTTTGCCAGTCTGACTCCTGATGGGAAAATACTGAATAAGACAAGTATCCCAACACCAGAAAACTTGGAGGACTTACTAGCTTGGCTAAATCAACGTTTGTCAGAGCAGGATTATAGCGGGATTGCTATGAGCGTTCCAGGTGCGGTCAATCAAGAGACAGGTGTGATTGATGGCTTCAGTGCCGTGCCTTATATCCACGGATTTTCTTGGTATGAGGCGCTTAGCTCTTATCAGATTCCTGTCCATCTGGAAAATGATGCCAACTGCGTTGGACTCAGTGAATTACTGGCTCATCCAGAACTTGAAAATGCAGCCTGTGTCGTGATTGGGACAGGGATTGGCGGAGCCATGATTATCAATGGTAGACTTCATCGAGGTCGCCACGGTCTGGGTGGAGAATTTGGCTACATGACCACCCTTGCCCCTGCTGAAAAGCTCAACAACTGGTCGCAACTAGCGTCAACTGGGAATATGGTACGCTACGTGATTGAAAAATCTGGTCAGACTGACTGGGACGGTCGCAAGATCTACCAAGAGGCTGCAGCTGGTAATGCCCTTTGCCAAGAAGCCATTGAGCGCATGAACCGCAATCTAGCGCAAGGCTTGCTCAATATCCAGTATCTCATTGATCCAGATGTCATCAGTCTGGGTGGCTCTATCAGTCAAAATCCCGAATTTATCCAAGGTGTCAAAAAAGCTGTCGATGACTTTGTCGAAACCTACGAAGAATACACAGTCGCACCAGTTATCCAAGCCTGCACCTATCATGCAGATGCCAATCTCTATGGTGCCCTTGTCAACTGGTTACAGGAGGAAAATCAATGGTAAGATTTACAGGAATTAGTCCCAAACAAGCGAAAGCTATTGAAGTATTAAAAAATCATATTTCTTTGCCAGATGTAGAGGTAGCAGTCGATCAGTCTGACCAAGTTTCTATCTCTATCAAGGGTGAGGGTGGTTACTATCAATTGACCTACCGCAAATCCCACCAACTCTACCGTGCCTTATCCTTGTTGGCAACAGCTCTAGCAGAAGGTGACAAGGTAGAGATTGAAGAACAAGCAGCTTATGAAGATTTGGCTTATATGGCAGACTGTTCGCGAAATGCAGTGCTGAATGTGGCTTCTGCCAAGCAGATGATTGAGGTTTTGGCTCTCATGGGCTACTCAACCTTTGAGCTTTACATGGAAGACACCTACCAGATTGAGGGGCAGCCTTACTTTGGCTATTTCCGTGGAGCTTATTCAGCAGAGGAGTTGCAGGAAATTGAAGCCTATGCCCAGCAGTTTGACATGACCTTTGTACCCTGCATCCAGACCTTGGCCCACTTGTCAGCCTTTGTCAAATGGGGTGTCAAGGAAGTGCAGGAGCTCCGTGATGTGGAGGACATTCTCCTCATTGGCGAAGAAAAGGTTTATAACCTGATTGATGGCATGTTTGCTACTTTGTCTAAGCTGCAAACACGTAAGGTCAATATCGGAATGGACGAAGCCCACTTGGTTGGCTTGGGACGTTACTTGATATTGAACGGTGTTGTGGATCGTAGTCTCCTCATGTGCCAACACTTGGAGCGCGTGCTGGATATTGCTGACAAATATGGTTTCCACTGCCAGATGTGGAGCGATATGTTCTTTAAACTTATGTCAGCAGATGGCCAGTACGACCGTGATGTGGAAATTCCAGAGGAAACTCGTGTCTACCTAGACCGTCTCAAAAACAGAGTGACTATGGTTTACTGGGACTATTATCAGGATAACGAGGAAAAATACAATCGCAATTTCCGTAACCATCATAAGATTAGCCATGACCTTGCCTTTGCAGGAGGAGCTTGGAAGTGGATTGGTTTCACACCCAACAACCATTTCAGCCGTCTCATAGCTCTTGAAGCGAATAAAGCCTGTCGTGCCAATCAGATCAAAGAAGTTATCGTGACGGGCTGGGGGGACAATGGTGGTGAGACCGCCCAGTTTTCTATCCTACCAAGCTTGCAAATCTGGGCAGAACTTAGCTATCGTAATGACCTAGACCGTTTGTCTGCACACTTCAAGGCCAACACAGGTCTATCAGTTGAAGATTTCATGCAGATTGACCTAGCTAACCTCTTACCAGACCTACCAGGCAATCTCAGTGGTATCAATCCCAACCGCTATGTCTTTTATCAGGATATTCTCTGTCCGATTCTTGACCGACACATGACACCTGAACAGGACAAACCGCACTTCGCTCAGGCTGCTGAGACGCTTGCTGCCATTAAAGAAAAAGCTGGCAACTATGCCTACCTCTTTGAAACTCAGACCCAGTTGAACCAGATTTTAAGTAGCAAAGTCGATGTGGGACGACGCATTCGTCAGGCTTACCAAGTGGGCGATAAAGAAAGTCTGCAAGAAATCGCAAGACAAGAATTACCAGAACTCAGAAGCCAGATTGAAGACTTCCATGCCCTATTTAGCCACCAATGGCTGAAAGAAAACAAGGTCTTTGGCTTGGATACGGTCGATATCCGCATGGGCGGACTCTTGCAACGCATTAAGCGAGCAGAAAGCCGTATCGAAGCTTATCTGGCTGGTCAGCTGGACCGCATCGATGAGTTAGAAGTGGAAATTCTGCCATTTACTGACTTCTACGCAGACAAGGACTTCGCAGCCACAACAGCCAACCAGTGGCATACCATTGCGACAGCTTCAACCATCTACACGACATAAGGAACAAGAACACCGTGCTATTACTCAGAGTGTTTCTCGTGAAACATCCCTTTCTTCAAAAGTACTCCACATAAAATAATTTGTGGAGTTTTTTCTATAATTAGTAGTTTAACCTAACCTACAAATAGGAGTATACTAATAATGTAATCGTTATCAAAATTCTAAAAAGGAATTTTTAGATGGGTATCAAAATAAAAAAGGGAGGAAATTATGAATAAGTTTTCAAAAACCTTGAGAGATAACTGGATTTTTCTCTTGATGGTTTTGCCAGGGGCACTCTGGTTGATTCTATTCTTCTACATTCCAGTATTTGGGAACGTGGTTGCCTTTAAAGATTACCACATGACCAGTAATGGTTTCATAGATAGTATCATGAATAGTAAATGGGTCGGACTCGATAATTTCAGATTCTTGTTTAGTTCAAAAGACGCCTTTATTATCACACGAAATACTGTCCTCTACAATCTCGGCTTTATCTTTATTGGCTTGATTGTATCAGTAGGGATTGCCATCATCCTCAGTGAACTTCGTTCTAAGAGAATGGTTAAGATCTTCCAAACTTCCATGTTGTTCCCTTACTTCTTGTCTTGGGTTATCATCAGTTTCTTTACAGATGCTTTCCTAAACATCGATAAAGGTGTGTTCAACCATTTCCTAGAATCTATCGGAATGAAGGAAATCAATTTCTACGCTGACTTGGGTATTTGGCCTTATCTCCTACTTTTCCTTGGTATTTGGAAAGGCTTTGGATATAGCAGTGTCATGTACTATGCGACAATCATGGGAATTGATCCAACCTACTACGAAGCAGCGACAGTGGATGGGGCTAGCAAATGGCAACGAATTCGCAATGTAACCATTCCGCAGTTGACACCATTGGTAACTGTATTGACCATCCTTGCAGTCGGAAACATCTTCCGTGCAGACTTTGGTCTCTTCTACCAAATCCCTCACAATGCTGGTCAGCTTTATAATGTAACCAACGTCTTGGACGTATATGTTTATAACGGTTTGACTCAGACAGCGGATATCGGGATGGCTTCAGCAGCAGGTCTCTACCAATCAGTTGTCGGCTTGATTCTGGTTATCCTATCAAACTTACTTGCAAGACGAGTTGATCCAAACTCAGCCTTGTTCTAGAAAGGAGGAGAATATGGCAGAAAAGAAAATTAAAAAAGAAAAAATTGATAATGTCGGCATTCACTCCTTCAGTAAGAAAGCAGATATCTTCTTTAGTACCATTTCTGGTTTGGTTGCCCTCTCTTGTATCCTACCCTTTGTATTCGTTATCGTTATTTCGGTGACAGATGAAAAGAGTATCCTCCAAAATGGATATAGCTTCTTCCCATCTCAATTTGGATTAGACGGTTTTGAATTTTTGGCACAGTTTAAGGATAAAATCCTCCAAGCCCTCTTCATCTCAGTCTTTGTAACAGTGGTGGGGACTATCACAAACGTTTTTATCACAACAACCTATGCCTACGCTATCTCACGGACAACCTTTAAGTATCGCAGATTCTTTACAATCTTTGCCCTTCTTAGTATGTTGTTCAATGCTGGTTTGGTACCGGGCTATATCGTGGTAACTCGTTTACTTCAACTTGGTGATACAGTTTGGGCCTTGATTGTTCCAATGCTTCTCTCACCATTTAACATCATCTTGATGCGTTCCTTCTTCAAGAAGACCATTCCAGAAGCCATTCTAGAATCCGCTCGTATCGATGGTGCTAGTGAGGCCCGGATCTTCTTCCAAATCTGTTTACCATTGTCACTACCAGGTATCGCAACCATTACGCTCTTAACAGCTCTTGGTTTCTGGAATGACTGGTTCAACGCCCTTCTTTATATCAAGAGTGACAACTTGTATCCATTGCAATATTTGCTCATGCAAATCCAGCAAAATATGGACTACATCGCCAAAGCAGTCGGCCTATCTGGTCAACTGGGAGTTGCTCTACCGAAAGAAACAGGACGTATGGCCATGGTTGTGGTGGAAACCCTCCCAATCGCGATTTTGTATCCATTCTTCCAACGCTACTTTGTAAAAGGTTTGACTATCGGTGGCGTGAAAGAATAGTGCTTGTTGAGAAAAATCATTTCTCATTTCCAAACTTCCCTTGCGTGAAGTTAAGATCATTACATTGTTTATAAGTTTAAAAATAAAAAAAGGAGTTTTTGTCATGAAAAACTGGAAAAAATATGCTTTTGCATCTGCTAGCGTAGTCGCTTTGGCTGCTGGTCTCGCTGCTTGTGGAAACCTTTCAGGTAACAGCAAAAAAGCTGCTGACTCAGCTTCAGGTGAAAAAACTGTTATCAAAATGTACCAAATCGGTGACAAACCAGATAACTTAGATGAATTGCTAGAAAATGCTAACAAAATCATCGGTGAAAAAGTTGGTGCTAAATTGGATATCCAATATCTTGGATGGGGTGACTATGATAAGAAAATGTCAGTTATCACATCATCTGGTGAAAACTACGATATCGCCTTTGCATCTAACTATGTTGTAAATGCTCAAAAAGGTGCCTATGCTGACTTGACTGACTTGTATAAGAAAGAAGGAGCAGAGCTTTATAAAGCACTTGACCCAGCTTACATCAAAGGTAACAGCATTAACGGTAAAATTTACGCAGTTCCAGTTGCAGCCAACGTTGCATCATCTCAAAACTTCGCCTTCAACGGAACTCTTCTTGCTAAATACGGTATCGATATTTCAGGTGTCACTTCATATGAAACACTTGAACCAGTCTTGAAACAAATCAAAGAAAAAGCTCCAGATGTAGTGCCATTTGCGGTTACTAAGAACTTTATCCCATCTGATAACTTTGACTACCCAGTTCCAAATGGACTTCCATTCGTTATCGACCTTGAAGGGGACACTACTAAGATCGTAAACCGTTACGAAGTGCCTCGCTTTAAAGAACACTTGAAGACTCTTCACAAATTCTATGAAGCTGGATACATTCCAAAAGACGTAGCAACAAGCGATACTTCATTTGACCTTCAACAAGATACTTGGTTCGTTCGTGAAGAAACAGTAGGACCAGCTGACTACGGTAACAGCTTGCTTTCACGTGTTGCAAACAAAGACATCCAAATCAAACCAATCACTAACTTCATCAAGAAAAACCAAACAACACAAGTTGCTAACTTTGTTATCTCAAACAACTCTAAGAACAAAGAAAAATCAATGGAAGTGTTGAACCTCTTGAACACTAACCCAGAACTCTTGAATGGTCTTGTTTATGGTCCAGAAGGCAAGAACTGGGAAAAAATTCCAGGTAAAGAAAACCGTGTTAAAGTCCTTGATGGCTACAAAGGAAACACTCACATGGGTGGATGGAACACTGGTAACAACTGGATCCTTTACATCAACGAAAACGTTACAGACCAACAAATCGAAGATTCTAAGAAACAATTGGCAGAAGCTAAAGAATCTCCAGCTCTTGGATTCATCTTTAACACTGACAATGTGAAATCTGAAATCTCTGCGATCTCTAACACAATGCAACAATTCGATACAGCTATCAACACTGGTACTGTAGACCCAGATAAAGCTATTCCAGAATTGATGGAAAAATTGAAATCTGAAGGTGCCTACGATAAAGTATTGAACGAAATGCAAAAACAATACGATGAATTCTTGAAAAACAAAAAATCATAAGATCAATTGATTTCGTGTATTCATTCCTAATTCCTAAAAATTAAATCACTGTTTTCCTCAGGTTTGTCTGGGGAAGGCAGTGATTTTTTGAAATAAAGACATAGATATTTCTGTTTCTCATTTCCCTTATTTTAACCATTCAGGAAATCTTAAGCACCATTTAGGATTTAGAGTAAGGATTTAGGAAATTATGGCTTATATTAGAGATGTTCCAAGTTTACAAAGGAGGGTTCACATGAAAAAGTATCAACTTCTATTCAAAATAAGTGCAGTCTTGTCTTACTTATTTTTCGTATTTGGCCTTTCTCAGCTAACGCTTATCGTCCAAAATTATTGGCAATTTTCTTCCCAGATTGGCAATTTCGTCTGGATTCAAAATCTTTTGAGTTTGCTATTTAGTGGAGTCATGATTTGGATTCTGGTTAAGACAGGGCACGGCTATCTTTTTCGCATTCCGAGAAAAAATGGCTTTGGTATTCGATTTTGACAGTATTAGTGGTAGTGCTCCAGATCTCTTTTAACGTTCAGACAGCTAAACATGTTCAGTCAACTGCTGAAGGTTGGGCCGTATTGATCGGTTATAGTGGGACCAACTTTGCTGAGCTAGGTATCTATATAACGTTGTTCTTTCTGACTCCACTTATGGAAGAGTTGATTTATAGGGGATTACTTCAACACGCCTTCTTTAAGCATTCGAGATTTTGCCTTGATTTGCTTCTTCCGTCAATTTTATTTGCTCTTCCTCATTCTTCAAGCCTGCCTAGTTTGTTAGATATCTTCGTCTTTGCAACATCTGGCATCATCTTTGCTAGTTTGACCCGCTATACCAAGAGCATTTATCCATCCTATGCGGTGCATGTGATTAATAATATTTTCGCGACATTACCATTTTTGCTGACTTTTTTACACAGGGTATTTGGGTGAAATATTGGTACGAGAGTTAGGAATGATAGCTTTTCAATTTAAGGAGGGAAATAAGAATGACACCATTAAAATGGTTTGCAGGAGGAAGCGAACGGCGTTGTGAAGCCATGACTATCATAGATCATCTACTAGAAGACATAAAGGATACGCCTCAACTTGTTCCCTTGAAAAATCTGTTAGTGAGTTATAAAAAACGATTAAAGGACGATGGGACCTCTACTCCATTTATTTTGAGTCAAATGAATGTGGACATCTCACGTGTGTTGATTGATAATAAGTTGATTTTGTCAGAAAATCAAGCTAGGCAGATCAAAAAATTGAGAGAACTATCTGCTATTCGCTATGGCTACTGACGAAATGCAGGGATAAATCCCTTTCTACAATTTCCAGTCAAATAAATTGCATTCGTTTTCTCAAGCAGGTATACTAGTATAGTTAGATGAAAAATTCTGAAAATTTAAGAATAGAAAAGAGAACAAATCTTATGGCAAAAGATATTCGTGTCTTACTTTACTACCTTTATACTCCAATTGAAAATGCAGAGCAATTTGCTGCAGACCACTTGGCTTTCTGTAAATCAATCGGCCTTAAAGGCCGTATCCTAGTCGCTGACGAGGGAATTAATGGAACAGTTTCAGGTGACTACGAAACAACTCAAAAATACATGGACTACGTTCACAGCCTTCCAGGAATGGAAAACCTGTGGTTCAAGATTGACGAAGAAAATGAACAAGCCTTCAAGAAGATGTTTGTTCGCTACAAGAAAGAAATTGTCCACCTTGGTTTGGAAGACAATGACTTTGACAATGACATCAACCCACTTGAAACAACAGGTGCCTACTTGTCTCCAAAAGAGTTCAAAGAAGCCCTTCTTGACGAAGATACAGTTGTCCTTGACACACGTAACGATTACGAGTACGACCTAGGACATTTCCGTGGGGCTATCCGCCCGGACATTCGCAACTTCCGTGAGTTGCCACAATGGGTTCGTGATAACAAAGAAAAATTCATGGACAAGCGTGTTGTGGTTTACTGTACAGGTGGCGTTCGCTGTGAGAAATTCTCAGGCTGGATGGTCCGTGAAGGCTACAAAGATGTAGGCCAATTGCACGGAGGAATTGCAACTTACGGTAAAGACCCAGAAGTCCAAGGTGAACTTTGGGATGGGAAAATGTACGTCTTTGACGAGCGTATTGCCGTAGATGTTAACCATGTCAACCCAACTATCGTAGGGAAAGACTGGTTTGATGGAACACCATGTGAACGTTATGTCAACTGTGGAAATCCATTCTGTAACCGTCGTATCTTGACATCAGAAGAAAATGAAGACAAATACCTTCGTGGATGTTCACACGAGTGCCGTGTTCACCCACGTAACCGCTATGTTTCAGAAAATGAATTGACACAAGCTGAAGTTGTCGAGCGCCTAGCCGCTATCGGTGAAAGCTTGGATCAAGCAGCTACTGTATAAGATCAAACAGTCCTCAGGGGCTGTTTTTCTATGCTTTTTACTCAAAAATCTAAAGTTTGTTTCTGTATCTTTCAAGAAAATAAGGTATACTATATGTAAACGATTTCAAAGGAGTTTAGTTATGGCGAAAATATTTTTTATTCCAAATAAACAGAGCATTTTAGGAGAACAGGAAATTTTGACTGCCAAGTCTATCTTGGCCTTGGTAGATGGCTTGGAGTCACATAGCTATGATGCCGTCTATCTCCGTCAGCCTCTTAACCGTCTCGAGTATATCGAGTGTGCGATAGTGGGGCAATCACAATTTCTTTTTAAGGTCAGTTATGCTGATGATCAAAAGGCATATCGTGTCGATCTTCCTTATCTACTCACGAAGACAGACTGGCGGATTATCAAGTCATTTTTAGATGCTTTGCTTGCTTATACAGGAACTGAGATTGAAGGGCTAGATGGTTTTGATTTTGAAGCTTATTTCCAAGCAAGTATTCAAGCCTATCTGGCAGACACTGTAGCCCGCTTTACGATTTGCCAAGGAATTTTTAACCCTGTTTTCTTTAGTCATGAGGATTTGAAAAGCTTTTTAGGGGAAGATGGCTTGGCTCAGTTTGAAGCGCGTGTACGTGCGGTTCAAGAGACAGATGCCTACTTTGCAAGAGTTTCCTTCTATCAGGATGGAGAAGGCCAAGTGCACGGTGTTTACCATCTGGCTCAAGGCGTCAAGACCGTTTTACCGAGAGAACCATTTGTTCCTGCAGCCTATATTGAGCAATTGGTGGATAAGGAAGTGCAGTGGGAGATTGACTTGGTTCAAATCACAGGAGACGGCTCTAAACCAGAAGACTATGAAGCCATTGCCCGCTTGGACTATGCAAAATTCCTAGAGTCATTACCATCAGCATCTTACCGCCAACTAGACGCCAATCAATTAGAAATTCAACCCATCTTAGACAAAGATTTTAAAGCATTAGCACAAGAAAAGTAAAGCAGAAGCAGGTCAATCGACTTGCTTTTTTGACATAGAAAAAATCCTGCCATGAAAGACAGGATTGCTACTCAATGAAAATCAAAGAGCAAACTAGGAAGCTAGCCGCAGGCTGCTCAAAACACTGTTTTGAGGTTGTAGATGAAACTGACGAAGTCAGTAACCATACATACGGTAAGGCGAAGCTGACGTGGTTTGAATTTGATTTTCGAAGAGTATGAAGTTTAAAGAAAGGCCAAGATACGAAGATAATCTCCAATCAGTGCCACTTCAGCTACAAAGAAGAGGAGGATAATGACTCCGTTCACAAGGACAGACAAGAATAATTGATAGAAGGAGTCGGTTTCACTTGCTTGACTTGGTCTTGTAATGATATGGAGACTAGCAAGCAGAATGATTCCAACACTAATCACACACAAGAGGGCTGTAAATCGCAGGCTATCAAAGAAGGCAAAGAAACTAGCAATGGCAGTGAGGAAGATTGGAATTGCCAAGAGTTGACTATATTGTTGGAGAACCTTTTCTAGCGTCCAGTCCTTTTCTTGGTAGATAAATCGTCTCACGACGAAACTACCCAAGAGGAATGAAAAGAAGAAGAGCGTTGTTGCTACTAGGATAGAGATAATCGAAAAGAGATTTAATGAAGCAAATTGTTCAGGGAAGTGATTATTCATAGTTGCTATATGTCCATAGTAAGCATGTTTGATGTGGTAGATACTAAAGAAAAAGGAAGATGCAGAAAACAGAATGAGCAAGAGAAAGGCTGTGTAACTGTGTGTGCTACTTGTTTCAAGCATGCTTGTAGGAGATTTGATTGCTTCTACTAGCCAAGACCAAAAATCAAGTACTTGCTCTTTCCATCTATCCGTAGATTTTGGAGCTTGGTCGGGGATATAGGGACTTTCTAAGGATTGACTGATAAGAAGGGGCTCTTTCGTGGTTGGTTTTTGCTGAGGAAGTGCTTCTTGACTCTCTTCAGCTATAGTGACTTTTTCTGTTTCACTAGGAAGGTCTGACTCTTCTTCAGTAGAATCTAATGTTTTCTTTTCTTCTATTTCTGTTCTCGCTTCACTGTCTTCAGGAGTTTCAATTTTCTCTTCTTGCTGGCTTTTTAGTTCAACTTCAGCTTGAGAGACTTCCTCCTCTACTTGAGTATTTTTTTCAATTGGCGTATCGAGATCAGCTATCCTTTCTTCAGCCTTGTCTGCAATATTTTGGGACTGTTCATCAGGCTTGTTCTTGCTTGTTGTTTTTACAAAATCATTACTTTCAAACCATTCTTGTTTCATGGTAGAACCTCCTTTTTAGTTAGATAAATATGCTTCCATAGTAGCAAATGTAAGCGCTTTTGTCAACGTCTGTTTGGTATGGATATTAGCTCAATATCATTATCAGCTCTAGCAATGAGTTGATCCTTGGCTTCGGTTTTTTCAGTTTTGTAAGGGTTGCTTAATTCCGTACCTCTTGATTTAGGCTCTTCTCTTGTGAATTGGAAGATAGAACCATAGTTACTTGAGATGTCCCAGTTAATTCGTTGGCTTTCTTTTTGCGTCAGAGTGATTGAGAGATGGTCTTTAGAAGTTAATTCTACCTTGCCGTGAACTTGGATATTCTCAGCGTGGAAGTGATTCTTTGTTGACTCTAGCTGACTATCTGTAAGGTCTGTATCAAAGATATTGACGATATTAGGGGTTGTGAGTTTACTGTTTTTGATACGACTTCCTTCAATTCGGAGGAGATAGCTGTTTGTATTGAGGGTCGCATTTTCAAGGCTAGCATTTATGATGGTGGTTTGTCTGCGATTGGCTGAGATGTTGATCCCTTTTAGAGTTCTCCCTTTTGGCAGTCGGAGAATAACTTCGCCAAAACGACTAGAGTAGCTACTTGCGATATGGAGAATCCCGCCAATTCCAGAAGAGAGAAACGGAGTTTCAGACAGTTTTTTATCTGTTAGGCTTAGAGTTTTGTCGTTTTGATTCGTAACAAGATCATGGTGAGCAGAGAGTGATGGATGGTAAGAAATGTGGATTTGATCATCCAAAGAGTCTGTGATGGTGAGCGCGTGTTGGTGGAGAGTGATCTCTAGGTTTTCGACTTCCTTGCCAAAGGTCAGCTCTTCCATCCGACTATCATAGACAGGTTCCTTGGACATGGCAAGTAGGCTCTTGATCCCGTCAGATTGGATGCCTACAAAGAGCAGGATAAAGCCGATAACAGTAGTCACCACACCAAAAATGAGAAATCCTCTTGTCCATTTATGCATGATGATCACCTCTCTTTCCTTTTTTAAGAACAAATTGCACCAGGCGAACAATGAGTATACCGAAGAAGCGAGCTACATAGGAAATGCCTAGTAAGACCAGAGACGAAGCACCGATGGCCAGTAAACCAGAACCGAAAATCAAGATAAAGGCTGATTTAGCTTGGGCTAAGACAGTAAAACTTTCAACTAAAAATAGGAATCCACCTATGATACCAAGTATGGAAACCGCAAAGAAAGCCAGAATGACAGTCAAAGCAGCCACAAGGATTCCGAACAGAGCCACGAGGATGGCGATTCCCAGAGGAATGCCGATAGGGGCTGCAAGCAAAGCTAACAAGGCGATATGCAAAATTTGTCGGTTATTTTTTTGAGCAGGCGCTTCATTGATTTTTTTGTCGAGAAGATTAGAGAGGACTTCGTGAGCTGCTTCCTTAGGAGTTCCCAAACTAGCGATGAGTTCTTCTTCTCCCTCGACTCCAGCATCGTCAAAGAGTTCTCTGAAATAGTCCATGGCTTCGATGCGGTCAGCTTCAGGTAGTTTCTTGAGATAGAGTTCTAGCTGAGTCAGGTATTCAGTTCTTGTCATGGCGGATACTCCCTTCTATGATGCCATTGATGGTGTCTGTATAGAGTGTCCATTCATCTTTTAGGGTCACGAGCTGTTCTATACCACCATTTGTCAAGGAGTAGTATTTGCGCATGCGACCTTGGAACTCTCTAGAATAGGTTGTCAGAAAGCTATTGCCCTCCAATTTTTTGAGAATGGGATAGAGTGTAGATTCTTTGATATTAGCGATCAGCTTAATGGTTTGGCTAATCTCATAACCATAAGAATCATCCTGCTCCAGTACGGCCAAGATGAGAAATTCAATCAAGGCAGAGGATGTTGGAAAGTACATGGGGAACCTCCTTTTCTAATGTGTAAGATTTTTATATATAATTTTTCTACACATACATTGTACATCTAAATGAAAGCCCTGTCAAGAGAAATGTATAAAATTTTTATATATAAAAAACTTCTAGCTAAAACTAGAAGTTTAAAGGATTTTATCAGCTCTGTCTACTGTAAAGAGGGCCACGGTCATGATGATATCGACGAGTAAGAGGGCAGCTACAGCTGGCACCCAAGAGTGGAAAAGGTCAAAACTGTAACCAAAGAGGGTTGGCCCAAAGGCTGCTAGGATATAGCCTCCTGTTTGAGATAAGCCGGACAATTGGGCTGTCTTTTCAGGGGCGCTTGTCTTGAGTGAAAAGTTGACCATGAGATAAGGGAAGAGGGCGCTGGTTGCGGTTCCGATGAGGAGATGGATGGCAAGCCAGTAAATGAAATTATTGATCGGGAAAAAGAGCATGGAAATGCCGACCACGCCAGCCAGTGAAACCAGAGTGAGCATGAGCTGACGGTTGCGAGTTGATAAGCTGGTTGTCAGGCTTGGGATGGTCATTGAAAAAGGAATGCTAATCAGCGAGAAGATAGAAGTCAGCAAACCAGCTTCGTGACTAGATAGGCCTGCATGGATGGCCATGGTAGGTAACCAAGTCATAGCAGTGTAAAAGAGCAAGGATTGAAAACCTGCAAAGACAATAACTGCCCAGACCTGTTTATTACGCATAATCTTTGCTTTGCTTTTTTGTTTGCTTTGTGGAGCCAATCTGTGATTATAGCGGTGATTTGGGAGCCAGACCAAAAAAGTTGCTAGACAGAGCAGGGTGAGGAGGATGATAAGTCCTTTCCAAGAACTGGCCTGTGTAATAGGCACGGCTAGATAGGAGGCCAGAGCCGTCGCAATCCCCATAGACGTTACATATAAGGTGGTCAGAAAGCCAATCTTCTTTGGTTGATTGGCTTGGATAAGACTAGGAAGCAAAACATTGATGACTGCGATACTTGCCCCAACCATCAAGGTTCCTAGATAGAGCAGGGGCAGATTGATTAGTCGAATCAGAGAACCAATGGTTAAGAAGAAGAGGCTGTAGGTAAAGAGATGCTCCAAGCCAATTTTCTGAGCCAGTCGGGTAGAAAAGAGTGAGAAGAGGGTAAACATGAGGAGAGGCAGGCTGGTCAAGACACCAAGCGAACTAACTTCTACCCCCAGACCTTGCGAAATATCTCCCAAAATAATGGGTAAAACAGTAAAAGGAGTCCGCAAGGAAACACCAATCAGGATAATACCTGGAACAAAAAAGAGTGATTGCTTTTTCATATATTACCTCTTCTAGCTGATTTTAATAACAGCTTATTTTAAGGTTTTTTCCCTATAATGTCAAGTAAGGTTTCTGGCTTTCAAGATAAAAATGGGAAAGTCTTGAAAATTATGATAAAATAGTGGAAGGAAATCTATATATTGGAGAAAAACTGTGCTTGAAAAGCAAAAAATCAGCGTATTGATGTCGGTCTATATCAAGGAAAATCCGACATTTTTAAAGGATGCTATTGAGAGTGTTCAAAATCAGACCCTGAAACCGAGCGAATTGGTTCTGGTTGAGGATGGGCCTTTGACTCCTGAGCTCTATCAGGTATTAGACCAGCTTGAAGCTGAGTCTGATATTCCAGTGAAACGCTATTCCCTTGAGCAGAATCAAGGTTTGGGTCTGGCTCTTCGACAGGGTGTTTTACAGTGTCAGTACGATATTATTGCCCGTATGGATACGGATGATATAGCTGTTCCAGACCGTTTTGAGAAACAGGTTCAGTTAATGGAGAAGGACAACCTTGACCTATTAGGTGGCCATATTGCAGAATTTATTGATAATCCTGATGAGATTGTTTCTTACCGTCGTGTTCCGACTCAACATGCAGATATTGTGGCTTATCAAAGGATGAGAAGTGCTTTTAACCACATGACTGTCATGTTCAAGAAGGAAATGGTTCTCAAGGCAGGCAATTATGAAGATGGGCTTTATATGGAGGATGATCTCCTCTGGCTCAATATGATTGCTGCAGGAGCTAAGACTGGAAATCTGGATCAAATCTTGTGTAAGGTTCGTGTCGGAGCAGGGATGTTTGAGCGTCGTGGGGGACTGCGTTACTTCAAACTCTATCGTCAAGCTCGTCAGCGTATGCTGAAGCGAGGACAAATTTCTTACATGGAGTACGCCAAGAGTGTTGCGATTCAGATGGTTGTTGCCCTTTGTCCAGGATTTGTCCGACAGTTTATTTTTATGAAACTGTTACGAAAAAGCAATTAAAAGATTGTAGTAAACGTAAATTTAAGAAAAAGTGTTATAATAACAATATAACTATTTGGCTCTTTTAAGGAGGAGTAAATTTCGATGAATAAAAAACTCACAGATTATGTGATTGATTTGGTGGAAATTTTAAATAAACAACAAAAACAGGTTTTCTGGGGAATATTTGATATTTTGAGTATGGTGGTCTCTATCATTGTATCTTATATTTTATTCTACGGATTGATTAATCCAGCACCTGTTGACTACATCATCTATACGAGTTTGGCCTTCCTGTTCTATCAATTGATGATTGGATTTTGGGGGTTGAACGCTAGTATTAGTCGTTACAGCAAGATTACGGATTTCATGAAAATCTTTTTTGGTGTGACTGCTAGCAGTATCTTGTCATATAGTATCTGCTATGCCTTCTTGCCTCTCTTCTCTATCCGTTTTATCGTGCTCTTTATCTTGTTGAGTACTTTCTTGATTTTATTACCACGGATTACTTGGCAGTTAATCTACTCAAAACGCAAAAAGGGAAGTGGTGATGGAGAACACCGTCGGACCTTCTTGATTGGTGCCGGTGATGGTGGAGCTCTCTTTATGGATAGTTACCAACATCCAACCAGTGAATTAGAACTTGTCGGTATTTTGGACAAGGATTCTAAGAAAAAGGGTCAAAAACTTGGTGGAATCCCTGTTTTGGGTTCATATGAGGAACTGCCTGAATTAGCTAAACGCCATCAAATCGAGCGTGTTATCGTTGCGATTCCGTCGCTTGACCCGTCAGAATATGAACGTATCTTGCAGATGTGTAATAAGCTGGGTGTCAAATGTTACAAGATGCCTAAGGTTGAAACGGTTGTTCAAGGACTTCACCAAGCAGGTACTGGCTTCCAAAAAATTGATATTACGGACCTTTTGGGTCGTCAGGAAATTCGTCTTGACGAATCGCGTCTGGGCGCAGAACTGACAGGTAAGACCATCTTGGTTACAGGTGCTGGTGGCTCAATAGGTTCTGAAATCTGTCGCCAAGTTAGTCGCTTCAATCCTGAACGCATCGTCTTGCTCGGTCATGGGGAAAACTCAATTTACCTTGTTTATCATGAATTGATTCGTAAGTTCCAAGGGATTGATTATGTTCCTGTGATTGCGGACATTCAAGACTATGATCGTCTCTTGCAAGTCTTTGAAAAGTACAAGCCAGCTATTGTTTATCATGCGGCAGCCCACAAGCACGTTCCTATGATGGAGCGCAATCCAAAAGAAGCCTTCAAAAACAATATCCGTGGAACCTACAATGTTGCTAAGGCTGTTGATGAAGCTAAAGTACCTAAGATGGTTATGATTTCGACAGATAAGGCGGTTAATCCACCAAATGTTATGGGAGCAACCAAGCGCGTGGCTGAGTTGATTGTCACTGGCTTTAACCAACGTAGCCAATCAACCTACTGTGCAGTTCGTTTTGGGAATGTACTTGGTAGCCGTGGTAGTGTGATTCCAGTCTTTGAACGTCAGATTGCTGAAGGTGGTCCTGTAACGGTGACAGACTTCCGCATGACCCGTTACTTTATGACTATTCCAGAAGCTAGCCGTTTGGTTATCCATGCTGGTGCCTATGCCAAGGATGGAGAAGTCTTTATCCTTGATATGGGCAAACCAGTCAAGATTTATGACTTGGCCAAGAAAATGGTCCTTCTAAGTGGACACACCGAAAGCGAAATTCCAATTGTTGAAGTTGGAATCCGCCCAGGCGAAAAACTTTACGAAGAACTCTTGGTTTCGACCGAATTGGTTGATAACCAGGTTATGGATAAGATTTTCGTTGGTAAGGTTAATGTCATGCCTCTAGAAGCCATCGATCAAAAAATTGAAGAGTTCCGCACTCTTAGTGGAGATGAGTTGAAGCAAGCTATTATCGCCTTTGCCAATCAAACTACCCACGTTGAATAAAAAAGAAAAACGCATATTATCAGGTCTTGAAAAACCTTGGTAATATGCGTTTTGTTATGTGTAAACTTGCTTCATTTTATTCTGATACTCAATAAAAATCAAAGAGCAAACTAGGAGGCTAGCCGAAGGTTACTCAAAGCACAGCGTTGAGGTTACAGAGAAAACTAACGTGGTTCGAAGAGTATGAAATTGAGTATTTGCCCAGTCTCCGTTATATTATTGAAAATACTCCAAAACTTCTATGGGTTTGTGAGCGATAAAATCAGGATGATAGTTTAGCAAGTCTGCTTGCTCTCCAAATCCCCAAGTGACGGCCAATTTCTGAATGCCTGTTTCTTGAGCTCCCATCATATCAAACTTGGTATCTCCGATGATGATGGCTTGTTCCGGTGCTAGTTGATGTGCCTGCAAGGCTTGGCGAATGACATCTGCCTTATGGGGTGCTTTAGGGCTGGAACCATAAATGCTATCAAAGAAATGATAGATTTCCAAGTTTTTAGTCATGTCTTGAGCGGTTGGAGTATTCTTTGTAGTGGTGATATAAAGAGGGTAATTGCTCGATAACTTCTCAAGCAAGTCTACAATCTGAGGAAAGAGTTGAGCTTCATGGATGCCTTTCTCCTTATAGTAAGAACGGTATATCTGGACAGCCTCAGAAATTTGGTCTTTGGGAAGGCAGGTCGCAAAACTACTTTCGAGGGGCGGTCCCATAAAACCACGAATAGTTTTGGCATCAGGGCTAGGTACCCCCAACTCCTTAAAGGTATGGGTAAAGGCATTGTGAATCCCGATAGAACTGTCAACGAGGGTTCCATCCAGATCGAAAAAGATAGCTGTGATAGAGGTCATGGTTTCTCCTATTTTGATAAGTTATTCTCCGAAAATTTCTTTTTGGAGGCGACGACCAGTAGGGGTGGCAGCGAGTCCACCTTCAGCTGTTTCACGAAAGGCAGTTGGCATGCTTGCTCCTACTTGGTACATGGCATCGATAACTTCATCCACAGGAATTTTAGATTCGATACCTGCCAGGGCCATGTCTGCTGCGATGAAGGCAAAGCTAGCTCCCATGGCATTACGTTTAACACAGGGAACTTCAACCAAGCCGGCAACAGGGTCACAGATGAGGCCTAGCATATTTTTAATGACAAAGGCAATGGCCTGACTGGCCTGATAAGGTGTTCCACCGGCAGCTAGAGTCAAGGCTGCAGCACTCATAGCAGAGGCCGAACCAACCTCGGCCTGACAGCCACCTTCAGCACCTGAGATAGAGGCATTGTTTGCGATGACTAGTCCAAAGGCACCGGCAGCAAAGAGAAAATCCAGCTGTTGCTCGTGGCTGAGGTCTAATTTTTCAATAGCAGCAGTGAGAACGGAAGGCAGACAGCCAGCACTTCCAGCGGTTGGAGTGGCACAAACCAAGCCCATTTTGGCATTGTGTTCATTGACTGCAATGGCATTTCGGGCAGCAGAGAGAATCGTGTAATCTGACAGAGTTTTTCCGTTTTTAATGTAGTGATCCAATTTGGCAGCATCTCCACCTGTCAGGCCACTACGAGATTTATTTTCATTGAGACCAAGTTGGACAGAGGCTTTCATGACTTCCAGATTGCGTTCCATGAGAAGGAAGACTTCTTCACGTTCGCGACCGGTCAATTCAAACTCTGTTGTAATCATGAGTTCTGCGACATTTCCTTGAAAGTCCAGATCTGCTTGCTCGACCAATTCTTTGATAGAATAAAACATGCTTCCTCCTATTTAAAGAAATTGACATTGTGGAGATGAGGGATTTTTCGAATTTCTTCGATGGCCTCATCACAGTTGCGACTGTCAACTTCGATAATCATAATAGCTTTTTCACCAGCTTTTTCACGAGTAACATTCATCTGAGCGATATTGATACCATAGCGGGAAAGGGCCTCTGTTACGAGGGCAATCATACCTGGAATATCTTGATGAACAATGATGATAGTCGGTGTATTCATATTGAGAGAGACGGCAAAGCCATTGAGTTCAGTTACCTGAATATTTCCTCCCCCGATAGAAATACCAGTCACGCTAATGGTCTTATGAGCATTTTTGACGGTAATTTTAGTGGTGTTTGGGTGAGGGGCATTGCTGTCTTTCTGAATGGTCCAGACAATCTTGATGCCACGCTTGTGGGCAATTTCCAGGCTGTTTGGGATTTCAGGATCATCTGTATCCATGCCCAAAATACCTGCAACAAGGGCTAGGTCTGTTCCGTGACCACGATAGGTCTTGGCAAATGAGTTAAATAGTTGGAATTCGACTTCTGTCGGAGTATCATCAAAAATGGAAGAGACAATCTTCCCAATACGAACAGCACCAGCTGTATGGCTACTAGATGGGCCAATCATAACTGGTCCGATGATATCAAAGACAGATTGAAAACGAAGTGATTTCATCAGTTTCCCCTTATAAAAATTCTTATCTCTATTATATCAAAGAATGAAGGTCTTGGCTTTAATTGTGGATGAAAACCTTTTTACACTACAAATAGCATAAAAAAGCATCTTTTGTAACAAAAAATGGCTTATTTAGAGAAATAAAAAATAATTTTGTAATATTTCTACATAAAAGTGTCAAGAAACGGTAATATTTAAAGGGTATGATAGAACTATAGAAAGAAGGAGAATTTTCAAATATGAAATCAACAACTAAAAAGATTAAAACAACTCTTGCAGGAGTAGCTGCCTTGTTTGCAGTATTTGCTCCATCATTTGTATCTGCTCAAGAATCATCAACTTACACTGTTAAAGAAGGTGATACACTTTCAGAAATCGCTGAAACTCACAACACAACTGTTGAGAAATTGGCAGAAAACAACCACATCGACAACGTTCATTTGATTTATGTTGGTCAAGAGTTGGTTATCGATGGCCCTGTAGCGCCTGCTGCAACACCAGCGCCAGCTACTTATGCGGCACCAGCAGCTCAAGATGAAACTGTTTCAGCTCCAGTAGCAGAAACTACAGAAGTAGTAGAAGAAGCAGCACCAGCTGCAAGCGCTCCTGTAGCAGAAGAAACTGTTGCTGCAGCAGAAACTTCAGCACCAGCTGCAACTGTAAGTGGATCTGAAGCAGAAGCTAAAGAATGGATTGCACAAAAAGAATCAGGTGGTAGCTATACAGCTACAAACGGCCAATACATTGGACGTTACCAATTGACAGATTCATACTTGAACGGTGACTACTCAGCTGAAAACCAAGAACGTGTAGCAGATGCTTACGTTGCAGGACGTTACGGTTCATGGTCAGCTGCTAAAAACTTCTGGCTTAACAACGGCTGGTATTAAGAAATAACGAACAGAATAATTTGAAAAAGTCGAGGAAATCCCTCGACTTTTTATATTTCTTTCGGTTGATAATAGATCTCCACTTCTTTTTTGAGAAAGGCTAGAATGGAAGTTTCATCGGTCAGCTCTAGAAGGGAGAATCCTTTTTGGATAAGTTTGGCATCATCCCTACAAATCCCAATACGGACATAGCAGATAGCAAGCATATCGTAGCTTTTCTTATTCTTGGCATCCTCTAGTAAAGTATAGCAGATTTGTTGACACATGTTTTTGTCTTGATGGTATAAGTAAATGGTGGAAATGTTGAGTAGGATTGTCATTCGCAAGTCATATAAATGTTGATAGTTTTTATAGTCTTCTAAGCGTTGCAAGATTTTTTCAGTGATGAGATGGAGGTGTTCAATGGGAAAGTTGAAAAGGATGGTATTGAGGATTTTTAGGTCGCTTTCATACCATGTATCTTGTTTTTCAATTTTTTCCCAAAGTTTTTTGATAGTCTGTTTCACTTGGTCTGACAGTTGCTCTGTACCATGTTGGCGAATATGAATGACAACTTCCAGCATATCCCTGATTTCTTCTATAGGCAGGTCGTGATGGGTCTTGAGATAGTTTTGGCATGTTTCAAAAAAATGAACTAGACCACTGCCACCAATGATGGAATTCATATTGAGATAAGTTTGCATGATTTCTGTCCGTTGGCTCGGCTGATAGAGATGGCAGATGTAGTCAAATTCTTCAAAACTCATATTCATTTGCCGAAGAAGAAAATCCATATTTTCATATTTAGGAGTTGCCTTACCACTTTCAATCTTTGATAGGCTGGTTCTTGATAGGACATCTCCGCAGACCTCTTCTTGGGTTAATCCTTTTGACTCACGTATTTCTTTATAGACCTTTCCAAAATCATAACGCATGATTTTCTCCTTTTAGTGAAAAAAATTAACAAACAATAAAATCCTATTAAAAATATTGTATCATAGTAATATAAAAAGTAGAAAATAAAAGTAAAATAAGCTTGATGTAATTTTAGAATGAGCTTAATGACTATAATGATGTAGCTAGAAAAGGGGTGGAAAAATGTTTAAAAATAAGGAACTTTTTCGAGTAGTCATGATATTTGTGATAGGAATTATCCTAATTTTAATGACACCCATCTTATTTAAAGTTGTTATGGAACTATTTTCAAAATAAATAGGACTCTGCTTTAGGTAGAGTCGTGAATCAGGAGGTTAAGTGATGAACTACAATTTAAAATATCTCTTATCAGGAATATTTGTCCTAGTCTTTATAGGTTTCCTAGTCTGGATGCGTTATTTTAATCAGAGGAAGGAAGAAGAGCATTCGGATGTGTCTTTTGAAGCGAGGTTAGATAGTGAAGTCAAGACCTTATATAAACAATTAGGATTGGGTGAGGAACATCACTATTTCTTAGCTTATCGCTACTTACACCCTTGGTTTAATCTAGCGATTTTACCACCAACAGTTGAAATTTTCTTAACTAAAATAGCGCTGGTGATGGTGACTCCAGATGAACTGCTGATAAGAAATCTTGGGAATGGGATGACTTTCACAAGTGAGCATCATCGTGATTTGCGGCAAGGACTTATCCGCATTCCAAAATCAGAGATGAAAGAATTTGAGATTCGTAACTGGAAAAAATTTTTTGTATTTGGCGATTTTTTAACAATTAAAACAAGCCAACATAGCTATTATTTACAGGTTAGAGATGATGGACTTCAAAAAGGAAGTCTTTCCGCCAAACATTTCTCCGACTTGAAACGACAAGATTTTCTCGGATTATTGACAGATAAAAGGACATTCTGATAGACAATTGCCCCAAAAATGGAATCTCTGAATGTTCAACAATTCAAAAACCACACAGTGTTTTCAGACTTGAACACAATCAAGCTGAGAGAATCACTGTGTGGTTTTATTGGAAAGTTAGTTTTTGCTAGCCTTTTATGTACTTTGTTCGATAAAAGACAATTAAATTAGTGATAGCCGATTGCTTACTGCTGACCGAATGATGTAACTCCGCCACCTAAACTAGCGAGATCATCACTGTTTGTTGTGGGAACTCCAGCATTGTTACTATTGGTATTAGTCTCTGCTTGAACTTCTGAAGTATTAGCTGCTTGATTTTGTGTACTTGCCACATCATTTCCGTTGCTGCCAGCACTATCAGATGAAGGTTGTTCGCTTGCAGGCGCTTGTGAACTGTATCTGCTCCCATTTGACTCAGTATAGGTTGGAGTGTAGCTCTCTCCTCCTGAAGAATAGGTTTCTCTTTCCCTCTCGCTACTAGTCGTTCCTGTTTCTTTTTTGTCAGTCTTTTGTCCTTCTTTTTTGGTCAAGACTTCAACTTGCTTTTGGAATTTAGAAATTAGTTCTTGGATGGGTTTTATTTTTTCATCAATAGTGGCTTGTTCGCTTGTGGAGTTGACACTTTTAATGATTTCTAGTATTTTTTGTAAGGAAGTGATGGCTGTTTCAAGTGTTTGTTTATCTTCAAACTGACTATCGGATTCCTTTATATCCATTTTTAAAGCTTTTTCGCTATAATGATTGGTGATTTTATCGGACGTAGTAGTAAGAAAGTCTGCTAATATTTGCTTGCCTTCGTCAGTGTTTGGCTTCAATTCTTGAATTTTTTTCCAATCCTCTATAATTGTTTCAGAATCGATATTAAAATCTTTGATGGCTTTTTTTACTTGCTCGACATCTTGTTCATTTTTTTGCCGTTTGAAGAAAGCAATATTGCCTCTTTCTGTTAAGATGTTTTCTTGATGAATGACTAAACCTATTAAAAGTCCAAGACTTGCGACAATGATAATAGTAAAAATGGTGTTTTTTGATTTTAGAATATCTTTGTAGTTTTTCACAATCGTTCTACGTACATGGATGGTAGTATCTTTAAGGAATCATGTACGTATTCCTCCTCATTACAGTATATCATTTTTAGTTTATTTTATAAATAAGATAATAAGCAGTAGAGGGATTAAGCTATAAATTACCCTCTTTTTAAACAATTATATATGTATTTACAGAGAGGCTTGTAGATTATCAGCCTCTTTCTTGTCTTCTCTAACCAAGCATGTTATAATGAATACTGCTCAAGCGACCTTCAATCGTTAAAGCACACACGACCTTCAATCGTGAATAAACGAATAGATGGGAGACTTACCATGAGTGATAACTCTAAAACACGTGTTGTTGTGGGGATGAGTGGTGGTGTTGATTCGTCGGTGACGGCTCTTCTTCTCAAGGAGCAGGGCTACGATGTGATCGGTATCTTCATGAAGAACTGGGATGACACAGATGAAAACGGCGTCTGTACGGCGACCGAAGATTACAAGGATGTGGCTGCGGTGGCAGACCAGATTGGCATTCCTTACTACTCTGTCAATTTTGAAAAAGAGTACTGGGACCGCGTTTTTGAGTATTTCCTAGCGGAATACCGTGCAGGGCGCACGCCAAATCCAGATGTTATGTGCAACAAGGAAATCAAGTTCAAGGCTTTTTTGGACTATGCCATGACCTTGGGGGCAGATTATGTAGCGACTGGGCATTATGCCCGAGTGGCGCGTGATGAGGATGGTACAGTTCACATGCTTCGTGGCGTGGACAATGGCAAGGATCAGACCTATTTCCTCAGCCAGCTTTCGCAAGAACAACTTCAAAAAACCATGTTTCCTCTGGGACATTTGGAAAAGCCTGAAGTTCGCAGACTAGCAGAAGAAGCAGGCCTTGCGACTGCCAAGAAGAAAGACTCGACAGGGATTTGCTTTATTGGAGAAAAGAACTTTAAAAATTTCCTCAGCAACTACCTGCCAGCTCAGCCTGGTCGCATGATGACTGTGGATGGTCGCGATATGGGCGAGCATGCTGGGCTTATGTACTATACGATTGGTCAGCGTGGTGGACTTGGTATCGGTGGGCAACACGGTGGTGACAATGCCCCTTGGTTCGTTGTCGGAAAAGACCTAAGCAAGAATATTCTCTATGTAGGACAAGGATTCTACCATGACTCGCTCATGTCAACTAGCCTAGAAGCTAGTCAAGTTCACTTTACTCGTGAGATGCCAGAGGAATTTACGCTAGAATGCACAGCAAAATTCCGCTACCGTCAGCCTGATTCGAAGGTGACCATCCATGTCAAAGGAGATAAGGCAGAGGTCATCTTTGCAGAACCGCAACGCGCGATTACACCAGGACAGGCAGTTGTCTTTTACGAGGGCGAAGAGTGTCTAGGTGGCGGTTTGATTGACAATGCTTACCGCGATGGACAAGTTTGTCAGTACATTTAGATTGACAAATTTTCTCAATTTGCTACAATAATAAAAGCAATAGAAATGATGGTCAAAGCTCATGGATGTTGCAGGCTTTTTTGTCCTGCACTTCTTTGGAGTTTTGACTGTTTTTGTGTCGTTTAAGGGAAAGGACAAGAATGACTCAGCAAGACTTTCGGACAAAAGTAGGAAATACAATTTTTGGTGTTCGGGCGACAGCCTTGATTCTCCAAAATCGCAAGCTCCTAGTTACCAAAGCCAAGGGCAAGTATTACACTATTGGCGGTGCGATTCAAGTCAATGAAAGTACGGAAGACGCAGTAGTCCGTGAAGTGAAGGAAGAACTGGGTGTCAAAGCTCAAGCTGGACAACTAGCTTTCGTGGTTGAAAATCGTTTTGAACAGGACGGTGTTTCCTATCACAACATTGAGTTTCATTATCTGGTGGACTTGCTTGAGGACGCGCCTTTGACCATGCAGGAAGATGAGAAAAGGCAGCCTTGTGAGTGGATTGACTTGGATAAGCTCCAGAATATCCAGCTAGTTCCAGTCTTTTTAAAAACAGCCCTGCCAGATTGGGACGGCCAACTAAGACACATTCATCTTGAGGAATAGGAGAGAAAATGATGGTTAAGCTTATTGCCCATGTACTTGTTCATAGTGGTGGTGATTATTTGCTCATTCAGCGTTCGGAAATTAAAAGAGGACAACCCAACGTTTATCCAACTTACTGGGATATTCCTGGTGGCGGGGTTGAAAAGGGTGAACTTCCGCGAGACGGAGCTCTTAGAGAATGTGTTGAAGAAGCGGGAGTTAGGCTAGACAGCAGTTCGCTCAAGATTCTTCACGAAGATAGTCAACTTGATACCTCTAAGGATACTGTCTTTACTCGCTTAGTTTATAAAGCAGAGTGGGTTGGGGAGAAGCCAATTATCAGATTAGGTCCTGAAGAGCATACGCACTTTAAATGGGTTACTATGGCTCAAGCTCTAGAGGAGGAGAAGTTAGTTCCTTATTTGCGAGAAATTTTTGAAAGGTTAAGAAATGACATATAATTTTACGGAAGAATACGATATTATTGTAATTGGCGCGGGACACGCTGGAGTTGAGGCTTCTTTGGCTGCCAGCCGTATGGGCTGCAAGGTCTTGCTTGCGACCATCAATATTGAAATGCTGGCTTTCATGCCTTGTAACCCTTCGATCGGTGGTTCTGCCAAGGGGATTGTCGTGCGTGAAGTTGATGCCCTAGGTGGCGAGATGGCCAAAACCATTGACAAGACTTACATCCAGATGAAAATGCTCAACACAGGGAAGGGTCCAGCCGTTCGTGCCCTTCGTGCGCAGGCTGACAAGGAGCTTTACTCTAAGGAAATGCGCAAGACAGTTGAAAATCAAGAGAATTTGACCCTTCGTCAAACCATGATTGATGAGATTTTGGTGGAAGATGGCAAGGTTGTCGGTGTGCGTACAGCAACCCATCAAGAGTATGCTGCTAAGGCTGTTATCGTGACAACAGGGACTGCCCTCCGTGGGGAAATCATCATCGGAGACCTCAAGTACTCGTCAGGTCCTAACCACAGTCTAGCTTCGATTAACCTAGCTGACAATCTCAAGGAATTGGGACTTGAAATTGGTCGTTTCAAGACAGGGACTCCTCCACGTGTCAAGGCTTCTTCTATTAACTACGATGTGACAGAGATTCAGCCAGGGGACGAAGCGCCTAATCACTTCTCTTATACTTCACGTGATGAGGATTATGTCAAGGATCAGGTGCCATGCTGGTTGACCTATACCAATGGTACCAGTCATGAAATTATCCAAAATAACCTCCACCGTGCGCCTATGTTTACAGGTGTGGTCAAGGGAGTGGGACCTCGTTACTGTCCGTCGATTGAGGACAAGATTGTGCGCTTTGCGGACAAGGAACGCCACCAACTCTTCCTTGAGCCAGAAGGGCGCAATACTGAGGAAGTCTATGTTCAAGGACTTTCAACCAGTCTGCCTGAGGATGTCCAGCGTGAGCTGGTTCATTCTATCAAAGGGTTGGAAAATGCAGAGATGATGCGAACAGGTTATGCTATCGAGTACGACATGGTCTTGCCTCACCAGTTGCGTGCGACTTTGGAAACCAAGAAAATCTCAGGACTTTTTACTGCTGGTCAGACAAATGGAACGTCAGGTTACGAAGAGGCAGCAGGTCAAGGGATTATCGCTGGTATCAATGCGGCTCTGAAAATCCAAGGCAAGCCTGAGTTGATTTTGAAGCGCAGTGATGGTTATATCGGAGTCATGATTGATGACTTGGTGACCAAGGGAACCATTGAACCCTACCGTCTCTTGACCAGTCGTGCTGAATACCGTCTCATTCTCCGCCATGACAATGCTGATATGCGTTTGACAGAGATGGGACGTGAGATTGGTCTTGTGGATGATGAACGCTGGGCTCGTTTTGAAATCAAGAAAAATCAATTTGAAAATGAAATGAAGCGTTTAGACAGCATCAAACTCAAGCCAGTCAAGGAAACCAATGCCAAGGTTGAGGAGATGGGCTTCAAGCCGTTGACGGATGCAGTGACAGCCAAGGAATTCCTTCGACGTACAGAAGTTTCTTACCAAGATGTGGTGGTCTTTATCGGACCAGCAGCAGAGGACTTGGATGACAAGATTATCGAATTGATTGAAACAGAAATCAAGTACGAAGGTTATATTTCCAAAGCTATGGATCAGGTTGCCAAGATGAAACGCATGGAAGAAAAACGCATTCCAGCCAATATCGACTGGGATGACATTGACTCTATCGCAACCGAAGCTCGTCAGAAGTTCAAACTCATCAATCCAGAAACCATTGGCCAAGCCAGCCGTATTTCGGGAGTAAACCCAGCAGATATTTCTATTTTGATGGTGTATTTGGAAGGTAAAAATCGTAGTATTTCTAAAACTCTTCAAAAATCAAAATGATACGTCGTCGGCTTCGGCTCACCTAACTCAAGTTATGCTTTCGCCTAGCCTTCTAGTCTGATTTCGATTTTTATTGAGTTTTAATCTCAAAAGAAAGCATAGAGAAAAACAGCCCCGAAAAATCGGAGGCCACTGAAAAAATAGGTCTCTTACTTTTAATGAAATGAAAACCGAGGAATCTCTCGTTAATTTGAGCGAGTTCCTCGGTTATTTTGTATTTATTAAGGCCATAATTCGTTTCATATTGACCACGAAGATGGTTGTTGCTGCCTGTAACTCCATGCTGAAAAGACCCGATGCTCTCGCGACATCAAAGCCATGTCTCTGTTTTAGTTCGGCATTCTTTGCTTCGATTTTATAGCGATGTCTGGCCATTTCTTTAAAATAAGGTGTTTCCTGAAATTTCTTCTGGAAAAGATGGTCGTCACTCTTAATGGCTATTGAATAAGTTTTAGACTTTGCCCCCTCCTTATAACATCCTTCCTTGGAAAGGCAACTCTTGCACTTCTCAATGTCAAAGTAATGAGTGACAACTTGATTCTTATTTTGATATTTTTTCCCTGTCCTTGCTTTGCGAACAGCCATGTGTCCTTCTGGACAGACAAATAGCCCTGCATCTTTATTAAATTCAAACGCATCCTCTTCTTTACGGTAACCTTTTGAAACAGAAGGATTCAGTTTTGAAACCAAATGAATCTTTTCTTTGCGCGCTAGTTGAATGTTGTCCTTTCCTGAATAAGCCGCATCACCAATAATAGTCTCGATGTCCAGACTATTTTCCTTTGTTTTGGCATATAATTCAGGTAAATATTTCCCATCGTTTTGTTCGCCAGAAGTGACCACACAAGCAGTAATAATCCGTTCATCCGTCATAGCGATATGACTTTTATATCCATAGAAAGAGCTGTCGGCTGTCTTATGTCCGAGCCTAGCCTCCTCCTTAACAGAAGCTTCCAAATGTTCTAAGTCGTCCTCGACAGCCTCTCTTAGGTAATTGAACTTTTGAGAAACAGCCGGTAGGGCTAAGAGTTCCTCGTGTTTTTCAACCACAGCCATTAACTCCTCTGTATAGGTCAACTCTGCTTTGAGGTTATCTTCTTGAGGTTTCTTTGGAAATTCTATTTTGATATCTTCTGAATGTTGATAAATTGTTTTACGTAAAGCTTTTGAACGCTCTCTAAGAATTTCTTGGGGTTTCTTATGATTATAATGAGCTTTGGTGTGAGTGGCATCCACAATGAGAATCTTACTCTTAATCAAGTTGTGTTCGAGTGCAATTTGAACAGACTTCTGAATCAATACATCAAGCAGTTTGTCATCTTTAATTCTTAGCTTTCTAAATTTTGTCAGAGAGGATGGCTCGATAACAGAATCTTCAGGAGCTAGACCAAGAAAAAATTTAAAGGCCATATCTGACAAGGAACGTCCTACCACATCTACATCTGATAACTTATAAATATCTTTTAACAAGAGATATTTGAACATCATAATCGGTGAATAAGCTTTACGCCCAAAATCGGGACGATAATTCTTTTCTAGTTCATCATAAATAAAGCTAAAATCACAGAGTTCAGTTAGCTGACGTAAAAAGTGGGTTTTAGGAACTACGATATCATACAAACTAGAATAAGGACTGACATCCATAGTTAACTGATTATCAAGCATTATTTCACCTCATCTCTAGTATAACAAAAAAGCCATCAAGTTGATGACTTTTTCAGTAGACTCGAAAAATCGGGGCTGTTTTCTTGCTTTATTCTTCATCTGGTGTGAGGATCATCGGGATGATAATCGGTTCACGTTCTGTATTTTCATAGAGGAATGGTCGAATGGCATTGACAATGGCACCATTGACGGATTGCACGCTAGCGTCCTTGTTTTTCAGTGCGATACGAATTGCATTGAAGAGGATGCGCTGGCTTTGGCGAATCAAGTCGCCAGACTCTCTCATGTAGACAAAGCCTCGGCTGAGGATGTCTGGGCCAGACAGAATCATCTGAGATTTGAAGTCAACAGTTGCGACTGCCAGAACGACACCGTCTTCAGATAAATCGCGACGATCTTTAAGAACAGCTGCACCAATTTCACCGATACGATTTCCATCGACATAGATATCTTGGGCGTTGAAATGACCTGCGATACGAGCAGAATCTGCGGTAAGGGCAAGCACATCACCATTGCTCATGATAAAGATATTGTCCTTCTCGACACCAGTATCCACCGCTAGTCCAGCGTGGACTTTTTGCATGCGGTATTCACCGTGAACAGGCATGAAGTATTTTGGCTTAATCAAGCGGAGCATGAGTTTTTGCTCTTGCTGACCACCGTGTCCAGATGTATGGATATTGTTCACTTTACCGTGGATAACTTCGACACCAGCTTCAGAAATGATGTTAATCAACTTGTTGACGCTAGTAGTGTTTCCAGGGATTGGACTTGAAGAGAAGATAACGGTATCACCGGGCTGGAGTTGTACCTGACGGTGGGTTCCGTTGGCGATACGAGAGAGGGCCGCCATAGGTTCCCCCTGACTACCTGTACAGAGGATGAGAACTTCTCCTGCAGGATAATCTTTGATTTCATTTGGCTCGATAAAGGTTCCCTTAGGAGCTTTGATGTAACCAAGGTCAATTCCGTTGACAATGGCCTTTTCCATAGAGCGACCAAAGACCGCAATCTTACGTCCAGTCTTAACAGCAGCTTCTGTTGCTTGCTGGAGACGGAAGATATTTGAGGCAAAGGATGCAAAGATGATACGTCCTTCAATGCCTTGGATAATCTTCATGATGGACTGACCAACGACTTTTTCAGAGTTGGTAAAGGTTGGCACTTCCGCATTTGTCGAGTCCGAGAGAAGACAGAGCACGCCTTCTTCACCAAGAGCCGCCATACGGTGCAAGTCCGCAGGTTCTCCAACTGGAGTAAAGTCGAACTTGAAGTCACCCGTACAAACGATTTTTCCTTGAGGAGTATGAATGACAATCCCCAAAGGCTCTGGAATAGAGTGAGTAGTTCTAAAGAAAGTTACCTTGAGATTTTTAAAGGTCAACTCAGTGTTGTGGTTGATTTCGTAAAGTTTGGCGTTGCGCAAGAGGCCGTGTTCTTCGAGTTTCCCACGGATCAAAGCTAGGGCAAGCGGTCCAGCATAGATAGGGACATTTGCTTGCTTGAGCAGGAAAGGAATCCCACCGATGTGGTCCTCGTGTCCGTGTGTGATTAAGACAGCCTTGACGCGGTCGATATTGTCCACGATGTATGAGTAGTCAGGAATGACGTAGTCGATACCCAGCAAATCATCTTCTGGGAATTTAATCCCAGCATCGACGATGATAATCTCGTCTTGGTATTCAATTCCATAAGTGTTTTTCCCGATTTCTCCCAGACCACCGATGGCAAAAACGCCGACTTCTTCAGGTTTAAGAGTATAGGCCATATTAGAACTCCGTAATTTCGAAGGCGCCAGTTTCTTTTTCGTAATCTAGCAATTTGTCAGACAAGAGTTCGATATATTCGATATTGTACTCTGGGCGATTTTCTTCGACAAGTTGGCGAGCAGCGATACGGCCCTCAAGTTCTGAGCTGGCATCGATGTCTAGGTAAAGTGCGCGTGTTGTTTCACGACGTGGGCTACGTTCTTTTGTTTCTTGATAAAAAACTTTGTAAATCATATAGTTCCTTTCTATTTACAGGTCAGCTTATTCCAAACTTTTAGTAGAGATTTGCTTGATTTCATTCCATTTTGTGTCTAGATTGACCTTGATTCGTTACAATTATTTCAATTATACCACAAAATGAAAAATTAGTAAAAGACGGAAACGAGAAAGTCATAGCCTCACTTATTGGTAAGCGTTTGCAAAAATAGAGGAAATATGTTATCTTGATAACGGAAGTGAAATTTATTGCTTGTCATAATTCCATATAGTTTTTAAGTCAAGGAGGTTGCCCTATGTATAACTTATTTGCTTTTGCTATCGGAGCTCGCTTAGTAGCTTTTATTGTTTTTGTTGCTTGCGTTTATGGAGGGAATCTTCTATTTGCCAAACTGGAACAACGACAAACCAAGTTCTTGTGGAAAATTACCTTTGTGACTCTCTACTCGCTTTTTCTCCTCCTCGTAACCTATGTAGTTTGGTTTATATTTTACTTTGGATTAAATGCTTAGATGCCCTGCTCTGCTGGGGCATTTTTGTTTGGGGGCAAAGAAAATTCCCATGTGCCAGCTTTTGTAGTATAATAGTAAACAGACAAAAAGATAGGAATGTGTTATGAAGGTATTAGCTTTTGATACGTCCAGCAAGGCTCTTTCTCTCGCTATTTTAGAGGACAAGCAGGTTCTTGCCGAGACGACGATTAATATTAAGAAAAATCACAGTATTACCCTTATGCCTGCCATCGATTTTTTGATGGCAAGTTTGGATTGGACGCCCAAGGACTTGGACCGAATCGTGGTGGCGGAAGGGCCAGGTAGCTACACAGGTTTGCGAATTGCGGTAGCAACTGCCAAAACCTTAGCTCACACTCTGAACATCGAGTTGGTTGGTATGTCTAGCCTCTTGGCTCTGGTGCCATATCAACAAGAAGGCTTGTTCGTTCCTTTGATGGATGCGCGTCGCAACAATGTCTATGCGGGATTTTATGAAAATGCTCAGCCTGTCATGCCAGAAGCGCACCTGCCTTTTGAGCGAGTGATTGAGCTAATCAAGGGGGCTAGTCAGGTTACCTTTGTCGGAGAAGTCGGCCCCTTTGTTGAGCAGATTCAAGAACACTTGCCAAGGACTAATTACAAAGAAACCTTGCCAAATGCAGCCAATCTTGCTCTTTTGGCTTGGGACCAGGAAGCAGATTCCTTGCATGATTTTGTGCCGAACTACCTCAAACGTGTTGAGGCTGAGGAAAATTGGCTCAAGAACCATACGGAGTCTGGCGAATCCTACATTAAACGCTTATGATAGAAATCAAACGAACTCAACAGCAACCTGATCTGGCTCAAGCCATCTACGCTGTTATGATAGCTGTTTACCCAGTCAGTCCTTGGACGCTGGAACAAATTCAAGCAGACCTGTCCCAAGATCAGACTTGGTATGCTCTGGCTTATGATGGGGCAGAAGTGATTGGCTTTCTAGCTGTGCAGGAGAATCTTTTTGAGGCAGAAGTTCTGCAAATCTCTGTCAAACAAACCTATCAGGGTAAGGGGATTGCAACAGCCTTGTTTGCTCAATTGCCGACAGACAAGGAGATTTTCCTCGAAGTCAGAAAGTCAAATCAACGAGCGCAAGCATTTTACAAGAAAGAAAAGATGGCAGTCATCGCTGAGCGAAAGGCCTACTACCATGACCCAGTCGAGGACGCCATTATCATGAAGAGAGAAATAGATGAAGGATAGATATATTTTAGCATTTGAGACATCCTGTGATGAAACTAGTGTTGCCGTCTTGAAAAACGACGACCAGCTCTTGTCCAATGTCATTGCTAGTCAAATTGAGAGTCACAAACGTTTTGGGGGTGTAGTGCCAGAAGTAGCTAGTCGTCACCATGTCGAGGTCATTACAGCCTGTATCGAGGAGGCACTAGCAGAAGCAAGGATTACCGAGGAGGACGTAACAGCTGTGGCTGTTACCTATGGACCGGGCTTGGTCGGAGCCTTACTAGTTGGTTTGTCAGCTGCTAAGGCCTTTGCTTGGGCACATAGACTTCCACTAATTCCCGTTAACCACATGGCTGGCCACCTCATGGCCGCTCAGAGTGTGGAGCCTTTGGAGTTTCCCTTGCTAGCCCTTTTGGTTAGCGGTGGACACACAGAGTTGGTTTATGTTTCGGAGGCTGGTGATTACAAGATTGTTGGGGAAACGCGAGATGACGCGGTTGGTGAGGCTTATGATAAGGTCGGCCGTGTCATGGGTTTGACCTATCCTGCTGGTCGTGAGATTGACGAGCTAGCTCATCAGGGACAGGATATTTATGATTTCCCTCGTGCCATGATTAAGGAAGATAATCTGGAGTTTTCATTCTCAGGTTTGAAATCTGCCTTTATCAATCTTCACCACAATGCCGAGCAAAAGGGAGAAAGCTTGTCCACAGAGGATTTGTGTGCTTCCTTCCAAGCAACTGTCTTGGATATTCTTATGGCAAAAACTAAGAAGGCTTTGGAGAAATATCCTGTTAAAACCCTGGTTGTGGCAGGTGGCGTGGCAGCCAATAAAGGCCTCAGAGAACGCCTAGCAACTGAAATCACTGACGTCAAGGTCATCATTCCACCTCTGCGCCTCTGCGGAGATAATGCAGGAATGATTGCCTATGCCAGCGTCAGCGAGTGGAACAAAGAAAACTTCGCAAGCTTGGACCTCAATGCCAAACCAAGTCTCGCTTTTGATACGATGGAATAAGGAGTCAGCTTAAGGCTGGCTTTTTTGCTCTCTTAAATGTCAGAATATTTTGACAAAATCATAAAAATAATGATACAATATGCAAAAGCTAGGAGGTGGTCAGATGATTGAGAGAATGGAATTGGGGGAATTTTACAAGGAATTGCGCGTGGCGAGAAAACTCAAGCAGTCAGATGTGGCCTGTGAGGGACTAACAGCCTCTCAGTTGTCCAAGTTTGAACTAGGGCAGTCTATGCTATCTGCGGACAAGCTAATCCTAGCTATCCAAGGTATAAATGTGACCTTTGATGAGTTTGGGCACAAGCTCAACAACTATCAAGAATCTCCACATATGCGAATTGGTAGAAAGGTTGTGGATCGCTTTGCCCATCAAGATATTGCTGGCTTAGAGCAACTGTTGGAGGAAGTCGAGCAAGAACAGATGGCGCAGACCTATCGTTGTTTGAATGCTATTGTAATTAAAAACGCACTCCATTCCTTAGATAAAAGCTATTCGCTAGCAGAGGAGGATAGCGAGTTTTTGACTACCTATCTCTATGCTATTGAATCTTGGACCTGGTTTGAACTCTATCTCTTTTGCAATACCATGCCCTTCTTGAGCAACCAAGATTTGATATTTTTATCAACCTCTTTGCTTGAAAAATCCAAAGAATTTAAAGAGTTAGTACACAATCGATTGTATATGAAGCAAGGACTCTTAAATATTTTATCAGAACTCATGGAGCGAAAACTTTTCTCATACATCCCAATCTTCGAAGCTGAGTTGGAGAGCATGTTGCGCCCGTACGATGTTTTTGAGAAAATATCATGGCAATTTTTAAAGAAAATGAGTGTCTTTCTTCAAACCAAAGGAAGCAATCAAAAAGAGATTGAACACTTTATCCAATCTCTGCAAGTATTAGAAAATCCACAATTGCTAGCCCTCTTCGAATTGCGTTTTCAGCAATACAAAGAACTTATCGATTAATTAGAAACGGGAAGACGATAACCCACTCCGAAATAAGCAGGAGTATCAGTTGGATTTTTCTTTTCTTCATCATTATATCCCTCCTTGTTAGTAGTAACTTTATTATACCAGTGAAATAATCAAATCTGCTAAAATCGCAAATGTGAAATTTCTATAAGAAAAAATATCAAATATGCGATTTTCTAAAATAAGCCAATTTCCATGTTATACTGTCCTTGTAAAACATTTGAAGCAAATCCTAGGTCGCAGAAGTGGTTTACAAATAAAAATAATTGAAGGAATGTAAAAGATGTTAAATTTACAATTTGCAGAAACAATGGAATTGACAGAAGATGAGTTGCAAGATGTTAGAGGAGGAAATATCGTAAATTCTATGGGAGGTGGCGGAAGAAGTGGTATATCTGGTTGGGGCGTCTCAGGAATTTACCCTGGTTGGGGCAATCAAGGGATGAGTCCTAATCGTGGAGCTTTTGATTGGACTATAGATTTAGCAGATGGATTGTTTAGTCGCCGTAGAAGATAGGCTCTTATAGGAGATAATAGGATGAAGAAAATGAAAGAAATGAAATTTCACCTAGCAACTGGATTGTTGATTTTGACTTATTACCTCATTTTTAATGTCACATCAGACTTAGATTTTATGGTTGCTTTGTCTGATAATATGTACTATGTGTTCCAAGTTTTATTGGTACTTATTCTGGGAACTATAGCTACAATTGCTTTTGTCAAAAGTGAACATTGGAAAGAGTGTGGTCGTTTCCAGTTTCGTTGGTCTTACCTAGGTGTTTTCCTTCTTTCTTTTTTCTTATTGTTCGTGTGGGCAAATCTAACAACCTATATCTTTCCTCGTACCCAGAACGGAAGTGTAGTCGTGGAGGTAGCCACCAGTTTAACAGGAACTAGCTATTTTGTTACGCGAATACTTTATACTAGTATTATCGCACCTGTATCAGAAGAGGTTGTTTGTCGTGGCTTTTTGATGACAAGTTTATCTAAAGTTAAAAGATACTATCTTGATGTTCTTGTTTCTGCTGCCATATTTGGCGCTATGCATGTTTTGCAGTATGGTTGGATAACGACAGATTTCATAAAGTATTTTGGAATGGGCTTGATATTTTGTATGATGTTTCGTTACACTCGCTCCATCTATTGGGCTATAGCTCTGCATGCTTCATGGAATAGTTTCTTACTCATTGTTACTTTATTGGTATTTGGATATTAGAAAGGTGATATATGAAAAAGTTAATTCGAAGCAACCACTTTTTTTATAGCAATCCTACTTGTCATTGCTTATCAGTACCTTAGTGGTCTGGTTTTATCTAGCGACTTTGCTCTTGGTCTATCTGACTTTGCCTACTATTTGTCGGATATGATGTTGAATTTTCTTGTAGTTCTTCTTGCTTTTTTTGCTATGACTAAGTCAGGGAGATGGCAACAAATCAATAGTAGAAAGTTTAAAGGGTCCTATCTTTTCTATTCTTTTCTAGCTCTTCTTGCTTTTGTTATTTGGAATTTTGTTACATTTTTTATTTTTCCACCTACTCGAAATGAAATTTCTTATCAACATGCTGCTCCTACTTTTACAGGAGCTACGGCATTTTTGATGTATTTTTTTTATCCTGTTATTGCAGGCCCCATTTTTGAAGAGATGATTTATCGTGGATTAGTGATGACTGCTCTGGAAAAAGGGAAGAAATGGGGACTGGATGTACTCGGATCAGCTATATTATTTGGAATCTTGCACATTAGTAGTCATGGTTGGGTCTTGACAGACTTTGTCTACTATATGGGTGGCGGCCTTATATTTGCAGTCTTATTTAGAGTAACAAAGTCAATTTATTGGCCTATTGGATTGCATATAGTCTACAATGGCATTGGTCAGCTTTTGATGTTACTGTAATTTTGGTTGTTAGTAGTATCGTGGTCTATCCTTGGGGAAAGATTCCCATTTGAATTCAAAAAGGAGTTGTGATGAAAGTATTTCTTCAAAATAGAGATTTTAGGCAATTAACCATCAACCAGTGGATTTCAACGGTTGGGGATACGATTTTTTATCTGGCCTTTTTGAATTATGTGGCAGATGCATCTTTTGCCCCTTTGGCGATTTTACTGATCACGATTTCAGAAACCCTTCCTCAAGTTCTGCAAATCTTTCTGGGAGTTTTGGCGGATTTTCAACATCATCGTGTCCTAAAATATACAATGATTAGTTTTGCAAAATTTTTGCTTTACTCTATCGTTTCTTTATCACTTTCAGGGCAGTCCTTTTCCTTGTTATTAGTAGCATTTATTTGTCTGATTAACCTCTTATCTGACACATTGAGTTATTTTTCAGGCGCCATGCTCACTCCGATTTTCATTAGAATTATTGGGCAAGACCATCTGGCAGAAGCTATTGGATTTAAACAGTCAACTGTTAGTTTAGTGAAAACAATCAGTAATATTCTAGGAGGAGTCTTACTAGGTATTCTATCTATCCAGTCTATTTCCTTACTGAATGCTCTGACCTTTTTAATCGCATTTTTAGGTATTCTTTTCATAAAAACAGACCTCTTGAAAGTAGAAAAAACGATTAGCTATCAAGAAGGACTCTCTGTAAAATCCTTTTGCCAGCATCTGCTCCAATCATCAAAATTGATATGGAATATGAATAAGGTGCTCTTGGTTTTGTTTATTATCTCTATTAGTCAAGCAGTGATAAATGTTACAGTTCCTGTTTCTACTCTGTTTTTGAGGAATCAGCCCTTTTTGAATTTACAAACAGGTCAATCTCTTGCCTTGTTATCCACCCTTGAATTGTCAGCCCTTATTGTCGGAAGCCTTGTGAGTGGCTATCTGAAGAATACAATCTCCATAAAACTAGCCCTATATGCCTCGCTTATTATCCAATTACTCCTTTTAGTTGGCTTTGTGGCAGTTCGTTTTGACTGGATTCTTATCTTTAGTGCCTTGGATGCCTTTTTCGCAGGTATCCTCTCTCCTCGATTACAGGAACTCATTTTTAAACAAATACCTGAGGAGTCAATGGGAGCAGTTCAATCCTCTATCGGCGCCATTACAGTTGTTTTACCTAGCTTATTTACAATAGCTTTGGTAACCATTGCTACTAGCTTTGGAACTCTGGCAGTTAGCTTTGTTTTATTGCTATTTCTTCTAGCTGCCTTTATCATACTCTTGAATATCCGTGAAAACATTTAGCGAAGAATGTGTATATTATATGTTTGAGACTGGATTCCAGTCTGTTTATGATGGCTACAATCAGCAGACTGTTAAATTTTTGAGAAAGTTGCTTGACATTTTAGACCAATCGGTTTATAATTAAAAAATGTAGAGGTAAATACATGAGAAAAGAAGAAAAAACAAGACTACGAAGAGAGAAAATCATTACCGCTGCTTTGTTTGAATTTGCTACAAAAGGCTATCAAGGTTTTGTCATCAATGAACTTTGTAAAGTGGATGGTATTGCCAAAGGAGTTTTGTATCATAATTTTTCAGGGAAATCAGACCTCTATCTAACTTGGTTTCAGGATATGAACATCAATTATCACAGGTTTTGGATATGATGATTTATGGAATACTAGAGGAAGATTCCTCTAAAAAAGGAGAAAAATAATGTCGAAAATTTGGAAATGGTTGTTACTAATTGCGGGTATTTTTGCAGTTTTTGCAGGTTTTAATATGTTTGCACATCCTCTTATTAGCTTGGCTTCCATGACTTTCTTGTTTGCACTTGTATTTGCAGTTCAAGGGATTTCTGAGATTGTACAATACTTCAAATCAGAAGAAAAGCATGGCTGGAATTTATTTGGAGGAATTGTTACCCTCATCCTCGCTCTTACCTTATTCTCAGGTAGCTTTATTGAAATGGTAACATTTGTACCATTTATCATTTCTTTATGGGCCTTGACAAATGGTATTACAAAAACTATCGTTGGTTTCAAGGTTCGTAAGACGGATAAATCGGTAGGTACCCCTCTAGTTTGGATGGGGATTTTAGGAATCGTAGCAGGTTTAATCATGATGGGATACCCATTGATGACCGGTCTCTATATTAGTTACACCATTGCCTTTGTCTTTATTTATCAAGGTATTGTGGCAATTGTTCAATTCTTCAAGATTAAATAAGAATAAAATGGAGTCTGTCTGATTACAATCAGCAGACTTTTTTCTCTTTCCTGAATGTGTTATAATAGTCCATGCTGTGGCTGGAACTGATTCAGCCCATTTATTAAGACGATATGAGGAGAAAGATGAAAGAAAAAGGATTTTGGGAGGGGGTGCAGGCAGCCATGCCAACAGCCCTTGGTTATGTCAGTATCGGCCTGGCCTGTGGGATTATCGGTGCGCCCTATGTGACACCTGTTGAGATGGGCTTGATGAGCCTCTTTGTTTATGCTGGGAGCGCCCAGTTTGCCATGTTGGCCTTGATTGCGGTTCAGGCGCCCGTGGCAGCTATTGCTATGACGGTCTTTTTGATTAATTTGCGTCTCTTTTTGCTGAGCTTACACGCATCGACCTATTTCCGTCATACCAGTCTCTGGCAAAATATTGGTATGTCTAGTCTCTTGACAGATGAGACCTACGGCGTTTTGATGGGCGAATTGGCCCATACAGACAAGGTCAATCCGATGTGGATGCACGGAAACAATCTCAACAGCTATGTGGCTTGGTTTGTGGGAACAGTGGTTGGAACGGCTCTAGGTGGTCTGCTACCAAATCCAGAAATCTTTGGGCTAGACTTTGCTTTGGTTGGGATGTTTATCGGAATTTTTGCTTCGCAATTCCAGATTATGCAAAGACGGATTCCTGTCCGTAATCTGCTCATTATCCTAGCAGTTGTTGCGGTGTCCTTCTTTTTACTCTTGACAGTGGTGTCTCAGTCACTAGCTGTTCTGTTTGCGACGCTACTTGGTTGTACAATGGGGGTGGTATTAGATGGTCAGTAAGTATCTTTTATTAGCAGTTATTTTCTCTGGCTTGGTGACCTGGATTCCCCGTATGATTCCCTTCATCTTGGTCAAGTATAAGGGTTTGCCTGCGATCGTTGAGCGCTTTTTGAAGTTCTTGCCCGTTTCTATTATCTTTGCCTTGATTCTGTCAAGCGTAGTGACAGGTAAGGTTGGGAGTTTTCCTCAAATCAAATGGCTGGACTTCTTAGCCGTATTTCCAACAGCTTGGGTGGCCTTTCGTTACCGCAATCTAGTCGGAACAGTTCTCTTTGGAGTGATCTTAATTGCCGTCTTGCGTTTGGTCTTTTAAATCAGCCATAAAGAAAACCTATCACAGAGATAGATATCATATAATGGCGCAAATGGTCTTTTTCTGTTAAGATTATAAGGTATTCTATTTTGGAGGAAATGACATGAAAAAAATCGTTAAATACTCATCTCTTGCTGCCCTAGGGCTTGTTGCTGCAGGTGTACTAGCAGCTTGCTCAGGTGGTGCTAAGAAAGAGGGAGAAGCAGCTAGCAAGAAAGAAATTATCGTTGCAACTAATGCTACACCAAAACCATTCAACTATGAAGAAAATGGCGAATTGACTGGTTACGAAATTGAAGTGGTTCGCGCTATCTTTAAAGACTCTGACAAGTATGATGTCAAGTTTGAGAAGACAGAGTGGTCAGGAGTCTTTGCAGGACTTGATGCTGACCGTTACAATATGGCTGTTAGCAACATCAGCTACACTAAAGAACGTGCTGAAAAATACCTTTATGCAGCTCCAACTGCTAAAAACCCTAACGTTCTTGTAGTGAAAAAAGATGACCCTAGCATTAAATCGCTTGATGATATCGGTGGAAAATCAACAGAAGTTGTTCAAGGGACAACATCTGCTAAACAGCTAGAAGACTACAACAAACAACATTCAGATAATCCAACTGTCCTAAAGTATACTAAAGCGGACTTCCAACAAATCATGGGACGCTTGAGCGATGGCCAGTTTGACTATAAGATTTTTGATAAAATCGGTGTTGAAACAGTCATCAAAGACCAAGGTTTGGACAACTTGAAAGTTATTGAACTTCCAAGCGACCAACAACCTTACGTTTACCCACTTCTTGCTAAAGGTCAAGATGAGTTGAAATCATTTGTAGATAAACGTATCCAAGAACTCTACAAAGACGGAACGCTTGAAAAGTTGTCTAAACAATTCTTCGGAGACACTTACCTACCAGCAGAAGCTGATATTAAATAATTTTTTGAAATCATCCATTCTGAATAAGGTGGATGATTTCTCAGTTTTTAAGGATATAGTTTTAAACTATATATCTGACTATCTAATAACAATTTGTGAAATCAAATAAATTGTGAGATACTAGTACGGTATTATTTTTAAGGAGAAAGAATCATGAAAATCAAAAAATGGCTTGGTGTAGCAGCTCTTGCTACAGTCGCAGGTTTGGCTCTTGCAGCTTGCGGAAACTCAGAAAAGAAAGCAGACAATGCAACAACTATCAAAATCGCAACTGTTAACCGTAGCGGTTCTGAAGAAAAACGTTGGGACAAAATCCAAGAATTGGTTAAAAAAGATGGTATTACCTTGGAATTTACAGAGTTCACAGACTACTCACAACCAAACAAGGCAACTGCTGATGGCGAAGTAGATTTGAACGCTTTCCAACACTATAACTTCTTGAACAACTGGAACAAAGAAAACGGAAAAGACCTTGTAGCGATTGCAGATACTTACATCTCTCCAATCCGTCTTTACTCAGGTTTGAATGGAAGTGACAACAAGTACACTAAAGTAGAAGACATCCCAGCAAACGGAGAAATCGCTGTACCAAACGACGCTACAAACGAAAGTCGTGCACTTTACTTGCTTCAATCAGCTGGCTTGATTAAATTGGATGTTTCTGGAACTGCTCTTGCAACAGTTGCTAACATCAAAGAAAATCCAAAGAACTTGAAAATCACTGAATTGGATGCTAGCCAAACAGCTCGTTCATTGTCATCAGTTGACGCTGCCGTTGTAAACAATACCTTCGTTACAGAAGCAAAATTGGACTACAAGAAAGCACTTTTCAAAGAACAAGCTGATGAAAATTCAAAACAATGGTACAACATCATCGTTGCGAAAAAAGATTGGGAAACATCACCAAAAGCTGATGCTATCAAGAAAGTGATCGCAGCTTACCACACAGATGACGTGAAAAAAGTTATCGAAGAAACATCAGACGGTTTGGATCAACCAGTTTGGTAATAAGAAACAGGGAGGTGGGAGAGAAAATTCCACCTCTTGCTTTTGTATAGAGCATGGATTGTAAAGAAGACTATAGGTTCATAGAAAGGTAGAGAGAATATGGTTTTTCCTAGCGAACAAGAACAGATTGAAAAATTTGAAAAGGATCATGTAGCCCAGCATTATTTTGAGGTTTTGCGTACCTTGATTTCTAAGAAGTCGGTCTTTGCCCAACAGGTTGGACTTAAGGAAGTTGCCAACTATCTGGGTGAGATTTTCAAGCGTGTTGGGGCTGAAGTGGAGATTGATGAGACTTATACGGCGCCCTTTGTCATGGCACATTTCAAGAGTTCGCGTCCAGATGCCAAGACCCTGATTTTCTATAACCACTATGACACTGTGCCAGCGGATGGGGATCAGGTGTGGACAGAGGATCCCTTTACGCTTTCGGTCCGCAATGGCTTTATGTATGGGCGTGGGGTTGATGACGACAAGGGTCATATCACGGCTCGTTTGAGTGCTTTGAGAAAATACATGCAGCACCATGATGACCTGCCTGTCAATATCAGTTTTATCATGGAGGGAGCGGAGGAATCCGCTTCGACAGACCTAGATAAGTATCTAGAAAAGCATGCGGATAAACTCCGTGGTGCAGATTTGTTGGTCTGGGAACAAGGAACCAAAAATGCCTTGGAACAGCTGGAAATTTCTGGTGGAAATAAGGGGATTGTGACCTTTGATGCCAAGGTGAAAAGCGCTGATGTGGATATCCATTCTAGTTATGGTGGGGTTGTGGAATCAGCTCCCTGGTATCTCCTTCAAGCCATACAGTCTCTTCGTGCAGCAGATGGCCGTATCTTGGTTGAAGGTTTGTACGAAGAAGTTCAAGAGCCAAATGAACGTGAATTGGCCTTGGTGGGTACCTATGCCCAACGAAATCCAGGGGAAATCAGCCAGATTTATGGTTTGGAATTACCCCTTTTACAAGAGGACCGCGCAGCCTTTCTGAAACGTTTCTTTTTCGAGCCAGCCCTTAATATCGAAGGGATTCAGTCAGGTTACCAAGGACAAGGGGTTAAAACGATTTTACCAGCAGAAGCCAGTGCTAAGCTAGAGGTTCGTTTGGTTCCTGGTCTAGAACCGCATGATGTTCTGGAAAAAATTCGGAAACAGCTAGACAAAAATGGCTTTGATAAGGTAGAATTATACTATACCTTGGGAGAGATGAGCTATCGAAGCGATATGAGCGCACCAGCCATTCTCAATGTAATCGAGTTGGCCAAGAAATTCTATCCACAGGGCGTTTCAGTCTTGCCGACAACAGCGGGGACAGGGCCTATGCATACGGTCTTTGATGCCCTAGAGGTACCAATGGTGGCCTTCGGTCTAGGAAATGCTAATAGTCGAGACCACGGTGGGGATGAAAATGTGCGAATCGCCGATTATTACACCCATATTGAATTAGTAGAGGAGCTGATTAGAAGCTATGAGTAGAGATATTATCAAGTTAGATCAGATCGATGTGACTTTTCACCAAAAGAAGAGAACCATCACAGCGGTCAAGGATGTGACCATTCACATCCAAGAAGGGGATATCTACGGAATCGTTGGATATTCTGGAGCAGGGAAATCAACCCTTGTAAGGGTGATTAATCTCTTGCAAAAGCCATCTGCAGGGAAAATTACCATTGATGACGATGTGATTTTTGATGGCAAGGTGACCTTGACGGCCGAGCAGTTGCGTCGTAAACGTCAAGATATTGGAATGATTTTCCAGCATTTTAACCTGATGAGCCAAAAGACAGCAGAGGAGAATGTAGCCTTTGCCCTTAAACACTCTGGACTCAGCAAGGAAGAAAAGAAGGCTAAAGTAGCCAAGTTGTTGGACTTGGTTGGCTTGGCAGACCGTGCTGAAAACTACCCTTCACAACTATCTGGAGGGCAAAAACAGCGTGTAGCCATTGCGCGTGCCTTGGCCAATGATCCAAAAATCTTGATTTCAGACGAGTCAACTTCTGCCCTTGACCCTAAGACAACCAAGCAGATTTTGGCCTTGTTGCAAGATTTGAACCAAAAATTAGGCTTAACTGTTGTCTTGATTACGCATGAAATGCAGATTGTCAAAGACATTGCTAACCGTGTGGCAGTTATGCAGGATGGGCATTTGATTGAGGAGGGTAGTGTTCTTGAAATCTTCTCAGACCCTAAACAACCTTTGACTCAAGACTTTATCTCAACAGCTACAGGTATTGACGAAGCTATGGTCAAAATCGAGAAGCAAGAAATTGTGCAAAACCTGTCTGAAAATAGTCTCTTAGTGCAACTCAAGTATGCAGGTGCTTCAACAGACGAGCCACTTTTGAATGAATTGTACAAGCATTATCAAGTGACGGCGAATATCCTCTATGGAAATATCGAAATCCTCGATGGAACTCCTGTTGGAGAATTAGTTGTGGTCTTGTCAGGTGAAAAAGCAGCGCTAGCAGGTGCTCAAGAAGCCATTCGTCAAGCAGGCGTACAACTAAAAGTATTGAAGGGAGGACAGTAAGATGGAGTCATTGATTCAAACCTATTTGCCAAATGTCTATAAGATGGGCTGGGCTGGTCAAGCAGGCTGGGGGACAGCCATCTACCTAACTCTTTATATGACAGTTCTTTCCTTCATCATCGGAGGTTTCTTGGGGCTAGTTGCAGGTCTCTTCCTTGTCTTGACCGCGCCAGGTGGTGTCTTGGAAAATAAGGCTGTTTTCTGGATTTTGGATAAGATTACCTCTATTTTCCGTGCGGTGCCATTTATCATTCTCTTGGCAGTCTTGTCACCCTTCTCTCATCTAATCGTAGGAACAAGCATTGGTCCAAATGCGGCTATTGTACCCCTATCTTTTGCAGTCTTTGCCTTCTTTGCCCGTCAGGTGCAGGTTGTCTTGGCTGAATTGGATGGTGGTGTCATTGAGGCGGCTCAAGCTAGCGGAGCGACATTCTGGGATATCGTAGGTGTTTACCTATCAGAAGGTCTTCCAGATTTGATCCGTGTGACGACTGTGACCTTGATTTCCCTTGTTGGGGAAACAGCTATGGCGGGGGCAGTTGGAGCTGGTGGTATCGGTAACGTAGCTATCGCTTATGGATTTAACCGCTACAATCACGATGTGACGATTTTGGCAACCATTATTATCATTTTGATTATCTTTACAATCCAATTCTTGGGAGATTTCTTGACCAAGAAATTGAGCCATAAATAAAAATAGCTAGGACATCTGTACATCATTCATAAGAGTTGTCGTATAGCCAAGACTTAAAATTCTCTGTACTGGTTGCTATCAATCGTCGCTTTTATGAGTTAGAGAGTTAAGAATTGTGGGGAGTCAATATGCAAAATCTGGGAGAAGTTTTTAAAGAATTGAGAAAGAGTCGGAATGTATCTCTACAGGAGGCAACGGGAGGAGAGTTTACTTATTCCATGCTGAGCAAATTTGAGCGTGGAGAAGCAGACTTATCATCTATGAAATTGATTACTGCTTTAGATAACATCCACTCTGATTTGAATGAATTTATGTACTTGGTACGTGGTTTTTCTCAGAAAAAGGTTTTGGCTTTTCAAGAAAATCTCTGGGATCTATATGACAGAGAAGGGATTGATTCTCTCCATTCCTTGTATGAAGAGATGGCTCAAAAGTATAGATCAAGTGGTGAAAAGAGCTATCTTTTACAAATGATTCGTATCAAAAGCCTTCTTGTGTTTTTTGATTCAGAAATAAGAGCAACGGATGAAGAACTGACTTTTCTCTATGACTATTTTTTTACTATTGATATCTGGGGAAATTATGAATTGGAACTATTTTCAACGATTTCTACTTTGTTTCCTCTGCCCCTCTATTTTAAATATTCTAGGGAGATGTTGCAAAAGACGGATTTATTAGGCTCTTTACCTAGTAACAAAGTTGGTATTGACACCATTTTAATTAATGGACTCTTTAAAGCGATAGAGGAAAAGGATAAATTAAAAGCAGACTATTTTGTTTTTCAGATTGAAAAACGAGAATTGCCAGAATCTGAAGCTTATCTGAAAATCATTTATATGATTGCTAAAGGGTATTATGATACTATTTTTAATGTAGAAAATAAGGGTCTTGAAAAAATCCAGAGAGGCATTACAATCTTACAAGATTTAGAGTATGTAGGTGGTGCAAGATACTATGAAAACTATTTTGCAAATCAGCTTTCAAATAAAGATTTGTAATATATTCTCGTTACATCGACTGATGAAAAATAAATAGCCTTGTAGATGGATTGATAATTAGTAGTTTCTAGGCGCTAGAGTTTCTATTTTCAGAAAAAATATATTACAAAAAAGTGGGGAGCCCCGCTTTTTTTGTTAGACTGGATTCAATAGAATACTCTTTGAAATGTGAGAAAGGCCTGTTATGAAACTATTCTTAAGACATCATTTATTTAGAATACTGACCTTATCAAGGTTTTTGAGCTCAAGTGGAGCTTATATTTATAATCTGGTATTTATCGTTTATGCTGCGAGTCTACCCTTTAAAAATATAGCTGTATTTATGGCGAATATGATTACGATTTTACCTTTCCTATTTACTTTTTATGTTGGGATTAAGGCTGATCATACTCGGAATAAAGCAGGGACAATTATTTGGGTTGGTTGTGTGCAAAGTCTACTATTTCTTTTGATTGCTAGTGTGATTCATGACCAGAACTTCGTAACGTTTGCTATTATCTGTATGGTTAATATCTGTTCGGATATTTTATCAGATTATACAGCAGGACTTCGTATGCCGATTATCCAGCATAATATTTCGGAAGATAAGCTCTATGAAGCTTATTCCTTTACTCAGTTTGTTTCCTATTTATCAAATCTAGGAGGTCAAGCCTTAGGAGTGTGGCTACTCACAACAAGCCACCAAAATTTTTCTTTTGTTGCAATTGTGAATGCTGGCTTCTTTTTACTATCTTCTCTCATTTTGTTCAAAAATAGAAGAGAATTGACGCATTTGTCTGTAAGTGTAGAGGATAAGTCGATTAGTTTACTTCAACAAGTTAAGGCAATCTATGCGGACATGGATAATATATTTAGACAGAGAGAAAGTAAATCTTTGTTTAAAATAATTCTTGTCATTTTAGTGATGAATACTTTGGGAGGAGCAGTTGGAGGTATTTACCACTTTTATTTATTAGACCATACTATCTATCATCTCAGCTATGCTCAAGCTCTATTTTTAATTGAATGTGTTAGCTTGGGAGGAGCTATTCTTGGTAGCCTAACTCCTCATGATTATTTTGGGAAATTGTCTTTCTCAAGTTTGCTATCGCTCAATGCAATCCTGTTTGTATTACTTGCTACTGCTAATATTTTAGATTTTTCTCCTCTAGTAGGTGTTGCTTGCTTAGCTTTTGTCATGTATTTGATGTCGAAGTCAATGCCTAAATTAGATACTCTATTACTGTCTAATTTGAGCGCGGATGTATTAGCTCGAAGTAATAATCTCTTGAGTATGATTTTTTCCCTAACATTACCTTTGGGGATGTCTGTATTTTCCTTCTTAGCTTTGCAAGATATCAGGCTTTGTTGGTGGGTATTTTTGGTAGTGAGTGTGATAGGGTTGATTTTATCACTAGAAAAAAGAAGTTTTTCAGATAAAAAAGTTTAGCCTAGAAAGCTCAGGATTACTAGAAGATCTGTCGGATTTGATCCGTGTGACGACTGTGACCTTGATTTCCCTTGTTGGGGAAACAGCTATGGCTGGTGCGGTTGGAGCTGGTGGTATTGCTAACGTAGCCATCGCTTATGGATTTATACTCTTCAAAAATCAAATTCAAACCACGTCAGCGTTGCCTTGCCGTACTCAAGTACAGCCTGCGGCTAGCTTCCTAGTTTGCTCTTTGATTTTCATTGAGTATTAACCGCTACAATCACGATGTGACCATCTTGGCAACCATCATTATCATTTTGATTATCTTTGCAATCCAATTCTTGGGAGATTTCTTGACTAAGTCTTGAGTCATAAATAAAAAGAGCCGTGCGGCTCTTTTTATTTATCAGATTTTCTGTGCAAATTTTTTACTCAAGGCTTGTCCAATCAAGGCGCCAACTAGGGCTCCGATGACAACACTAGCGATAAATAGAAGGATGGTTCCAGGATTTGGTGCGACCATGATACGGTCGATATATTCTTGGGATTTTCCTCTTGCTAGAAGAGTAGCCATATAGGTTTGGGGCGCAATCCACATGAGTAAGATTGGACCAGTTGAACTAAAGGCGAAAATAATGAAAGAAAGCAAATTTTTTGTTTGGTCCTTGTATTTTCCTAAATGAGCTACTCCATCTGCTAGAAGACCACAGATAATTCCAGGAAGGAAGGCACCAGCACCGTGTTTGCTCCCCAAGAAAAAGAGGGCGATGACAAGGCCGATAGTGGTAATGGCTCCAAAGCGCGGAACTTTTGCGACTAGAATCATATAGACGCTACCGCCGACAAGGGCAGTAAAGGCAGGTGCATAAAACATGTTTCCAGTTTGGTCAAGGAGATTGCCCAAAAGGACACCAATCCCCATGCAGAGGAAGTAAAGAACTGCAAAGAGCAGTGTAGTTAAGATAGATTTGTTCATGAATTGTCTCCTGATAATTTTCTCACAATTCTCATTGTACCACGGTTTGGTGGGATTGTAAATGGATAGTCTATGTTTTTGAAAACGCTTGAAATATGATATAATAGTTTCATAGTTATTTTTAGGAGGATATCATGGGGAGATTTTTAGACTTTGTCTTTAATCGTTTCTTTTTAGGGATGATTGCGACAGCCTTCTTTTGGCTATTAACATTGGCAGGAGGGATTATCCTTGGTCTAGCGCCGGCTAGTGCCACCTTGATGAGCCTGTATGCAGAACATGGTTATAGCTTTCGGGAATACAGTTTGAAGGAGGCGTGGTCTCTTTATAAGCAAAATTTCGTCTCAAGCAACCTGATTTTCTATAGCTTTTTAGGGGTGGATCTAGTTTTGGTCTATGGCCTGTATCTCTTGGTGCAATTGCCTCATCAGACTATTATTCATTTGATTGCGACCTTTTTGAATGTCCTAGTAGTTGCCCTGATCTTTTTGGCTTATACAGTATCTTTGAAATTACAAGTTTATTTTGATTTGTCCTATCGAAATAGTCTCAAACTATCCTTGATTGGCATATTTATGAGCTTAGCAGCTGTGGCCAAGGTTCTCCTTGGGACAGTGCTACTTGTGGCAATTGGTTACTATATGCCTGCCCTACTTTTCTTTGTAGGAATTGGGATGTGGCATTTCTTTATCAGTGATATGTTGGAACCGGTCTATGAAAGTATCCATGAAAAATTGGCGACAAAATAGAATGAAGCAGTTTTGGCTACATACGCTTCTAAGAACCTACAGTTCAGTTATGATGATTATTATTGCGAGTTTTGCAATCTTACTCTCTTACGCTGACTGGGATTCACGGGAAAAGGAAGCTCAAAGAGTAGCCCAACGTGTAACCACTCGAACAGTCGATGAGGTGGAGTATTATTATCGGGAGTCAGCCCAACTGGCGCAAGATTTAGTAGCCAATCAAGACCGGATACAAGGGGTTTATAAGTACTTTAGCTTGTCAACTTCTGAGTATTTTTATTGGCTATTGGAGCATCAAGCAGCTTCGTCAACTTCTATTTCTCTGTATGAAAACATTGATGATCTTTATGTCCAAAATGACTCTATAACGGGTGTTGCAATCGTCTTGCAGGATTTTAAAGAAGTTTATGTTTCAACAAGGGATAAAAGAAGTGGTCATGTCTTGCCTGCTGAGGCCTTTAAACCAGAGGCCAATAGTTTTGGCATTCCAGTTCTGGACCCAGCAACGGATCAATCTATAGGAGTGATTTACATCTCCTTGGATCCAGAAGTCTTATATCATGCCATTGACAATACCCGAGGTCATATCCCGATGGCTGTGACTGTGACATCACCATTTGATACGGAGATTTTTCATATTGGTGAGAGGGTCAATAGGTAACATGAGAACTGGTTTGTCGGTTTTACCTCTCATGGATATCAGGTTCAGGTGGCAGTTCCTAAAAACTTTGTTTTACAAGGAACAGTGGCTAGCTCTGCTTTGATTGTGGGCTTGAGCCTTCTCTTTATTGTCATTCTCTATCTGACTTTGAGGAAGACTTTTGCTAATTATCAAAAGCAGGTAGTGGACCTGGTGGATTCCATCCAAGCTATTGCCAAAGGACAAGAAGGTCTTCGCATTGATACGCTTGAAAAGGATCAGGAATTGCTCCTAATCTCGGAGACGACCAATGATATGTTGGATCGCTTGGAAAAGAATATCCATGATATTTATCAGTTAGAGCTTAGTCAAAAAGATGCCAATATGCGAGCCTTACAGGCTCAAATCAATCCTCATTTTATGTATAATACGCTGGAGTTCTTGCGCATGTATGCAGTTATGCAAAGTCAAGATGAGTTGGCAGATATCATTTATGAATTCAGTAGTCTCTTGCGTAACAATATTTCCGACGAGAGAGAGACCCTTCTCAAACAGGAATTAGAATTTTGTCGTAAATACAGCTATCTCTGCATGGTTCGCTATCCCAAGTCCATTGCCTATGGTTTCAAGATAGACCCAGAGCTAGAGAATATGAAAATTCCTAAGTTTACCTTGCAACCGCTGGTAGAAAACTATTTCGCGCATGGTGTTGACCACAGACGGACAGATAATGTGATTAGCATCAAGGCGCTTAAACAGGATGGTTTTGTAGAAATTTTAGTGGTCGATAATGGTCGTGGAATGTCGGTTGAAAAACTGACAAGTATTAGAGAAAAATTAAGTCAGAGACATTTTGAACACCAAGCCAGTTACAGTGATCAAAAGCAGTCTATCGGGATTGTCAATGTCCATGAGCGTTTTGTGCTCTATTTTGGGGACCGCTATGCCATTACTATAGAGTCTGCGGAGCAAGCAGGTGTTCAGTATCGTATTACAATTCAAGATGAGTAGAAAGGGAGAAAATGTATAAAGTATTATTAGTAGATGATGAGTACATGGTGACAGAAGGTCTGAAACGTTTGATTCCCTTTGATAAGTGGGATATGGAGGTCGTCGCAACAGCCAGTCATGCCGATGAAGCCCTAGAATATGTTCAGGAAAATCCTGTCGATGTGGTCATTTCCGATGTCAATATGCCCGATAAAACAGGGCTTGATATGATTCGGGAGATGAAAGAAATCTTACCAGATATTGCCTATATCCTTCTCTCGGGTTATCAGGAGTTTGATTATGTAAAAAGAGCCATGAACCTTAGTGTGGTGGACTATTTGGTCAAACCTGTTGATAAGGTAGAGTTGGGAAATCTGCTGGAGAAGATTGCAGGTCAGCTCGGCGAGAGAGGAAAGAAAAGTCAGACCCTTAGTCAAGATTTAGATGAGGCTGGATTTGTTAGTTATCTAGGAGGTGAGGAGAATTGGTGGATAGGCCTATCCAAGGAAAAACAAGGATCTTTTACCATTCCCTACTATGTCTTGGGTCAAGACTGGCAGATTTTTATTTCTGATAAACCCCTAGATGGTTTAGTCGTTACTCCCTTTGAAGCTCCTTATCAAGAACACTTTGAACGCTGGAAGTTGAATGCTGAGAAAGCCCTCTTTTACGGTTCTGTAAATCTACAACAGTCTGAGAGTCTCTTTGCCTATTACGAACCGATTTATAGGGTTATCATTCAGGGGAACCTCAATCAAATCGTGGAAGAGTTAAACCTCTTGGAGAAGGTGGTTCTTGAAAATACGCCGCGTGTTCCCATTACCAAACAGCTTTTTATCCAGTTTATCATGGATGTCTTTCATTTGTTTGAACATCTAAAGGCTGATGATTTGACGGATATTGTCAAAACGATTCATGCTATTCAAACCTTCGATGAATTGGTTCCTTATATCAAGGAAACTCTGACTCGATTCTTTGGACAATATCGGATGAATGAAAATGTGGTTAGTGTGCTAGAAGTCATTGGGCGTGATTATCAGAAAGAACTTTCCTTCAAGGATATCAGTAAGGATCTCTTTATCAATCCTGTCTATCTGGGACAGTTGATTAAGCGAGAAACCAATTCGACCTTCGCAGAGTTACTAAACAAACAGCGCATTAAGGCTGCCCAACAGCTCTTGCTTTCAACTAGTGACAGCATCGAAGATATTTGTTATGCTGTTGGTTACAGTAATGTTGGATATTTCTATAAAGTGTTCCGAAAATTGTGCGGAAAATCGCCAAAAGCCTACCGAAAACAGGTAGAAACGACATTATAAAATTTGTATCCCTTTACAAAAAGTGCTATAATATCAATAATAATATCAGGAGGTTCTATTATGAAAAAGAAACCAATTTATCTATGGGTCTTGCTAATCTTGTCTGCTCTTATTTCAGCTATGTCTCTGTTTGGAATGTTGAGTCCCTTGCCTAGCAAAGAAGTCCTTCGTGCTAAACAGTCACATGTTGCAGGACTTAGTGCCCAGCAATTAGAAGACAACATCAATTACACCTATAGAGTAGCAGAATCATCTCATTCTATTTTTAATATGGCCTTGATTGTACTGTCTGCTATTTTAGTTGTAGTAGCGATTGTCTTCCTTATTCGTAAAAATTTGCAATATGCAAACTATACTTATGTCGGCTATGTTTTGCTAGCCATTATTGGTTCGATTTATGGCTATGTTAGTTTACAAGACGCTGTGCAGTTAGTTCACGATGAGACCATGCGTTTAGGGATAAGTGTTATTTCACAAGCCGTTAGCATTTTCTATATCGTCATCAATGTTCTTTTCTTAGCCCTTGTCTTCTATAAGATGTGGCGTCAACAGAAAGCCTTGGCGGAAGAAGAGGAAACAGAAGATCTTGCTTAAGTATTGACAAAAAAGAGCTATCAAGTTACAATCTTGGTAGTTCTTTTTCGATTAAAAATAAAATCATGGAGGAAAATATGAAGACAATTTCTTTAGTTTATATTAGTTTGAGTGGCAATACTGAGAGTTTTGTGACGCGCTTGAAAGACTATCTCTTGTCCCAGTACGAGGGAATTGAGGTTCAAAAGATTCATATCAAGGATTTGGTCAAGGAAGGTCACGATTTCTATGAAATGGACCACCCTTACGTCGCCTTTCTACCGACCTACCTTGAAGGTGGGAATGGCGTGGATAATGGAGATGTAGAGATTTTGACGACATCAGTGGGGGATTTTATCGCCTATGGTGACAATGCTAGTAAGTGTTTTGGCGTGGTTGGCTCAGGAAATCGTAACTTTAATAACCAATACTGCCTGACAGCTAAGCAATACAGCCAACGCTTTGGTTTCCCTGTCTTGGCTGACTTTGAAATGCGAGGCATGCTGGAAGATATCAAACGTGTCGCAGCGATTATCGCAGATTTGTATGAGTTGGAAAGGGAGAATTAATACTCAATATAAGAGGTGGTTGAAGTTGTTCAACTGCTTTTTGAGTATAAACAGTCTTTGAGAACGTAAAAAAGCATAAGTTCAGGTATTCAAAACCTTGTTCTTATGCCTTTTAGCATAGAAATATTGACTGAATTTTTTCTTGATATTCTCCGAAAATCTCTTCAAACTACGTCAACGTTTCCTTGCCGTATATATGTTACAGACTTCGTCAGTCTTATCTACAACCTCAAAACAGTGTTTTGAGCAACCTGCGGCTAGTTTTTTCTTTGCTCTTTGATTTTCATTGAGTATGAAATGAAACCTTATCTTCATCTAGAGCTTGTTAGTTATCCTGCTTTTCCGATTGCGAGTGCATAGATAAAGAAGATGGCGAAACCAAAGAGGAAAATCAATCCTGCAATGGCAAGGTGTTTGAGCCAAGAAGGAAGATTTTTGTTTTCACGCGTTACCAAGGCGTAATTCAAAAGAGCAAAGAATGGTGTTGTCAGGAAAGAGCCAATCATGGCAAAGCGGAGCATGGTTGACACCTGACCAGCGAAGAATTTGATAATGACGATACCGATGATAGTAGTGATGGTCATCCAGATGTTCAAAGATTTACTATTGTCCTCTTTTTGACGGATTAGCAGTCGGAGAGATTCCTGATTAACGCGAGAATAGCCATCGATAACAGTGATAACTGTTCCAAAGATACACAGGAAAGCAATAAAGGTAATCAAGTAACGGGACCATTCACCAAGAACAGAGGCATACATGCCCACGAATTGAGAGATGTATTTGGCTGAAGCAGCTTCAACCGCCTGCCCTGTAGGATATTGAATCAATGCTCCCAGTGCTACAAAGAACACAGCTAGGATAGCCGTTCCAATGTAACCAACGTTAAAGTCAAATAGAGCGTCCTCTGTATTAAAGTTGACGGTCTTTTTCTTTTCAGCAGACCAAAGTGAATTGATAGCTGAAATTTCAATAGGAGCCGGCATCCACCCTAAGAGGGAAACGATGAAGGGTAGAGCTGCCATTTGCCAAGGTGTTTTCTCGACAAAATTAGAACTGTATTCTGGATGTTTAATCGCCGCGATGATAACTGCAAGAACAGTTGCAATGGTCAAAGCAGACATTATCCATTTTGCCATGCCGTCTAAGAGTTTGTAGCCTCCAAAGAGTAACATAGCCCAAATGATTGCAACGAGAATGAGGGACCACTGAGTGATGCTAAGCCCAATCATTGGGAAGGCACTGGCGATGATAGCTGAGCACAGAATAGCAACACCAGCTGTGTTGACCATAGCCGAAAAGACATTGAGAATAAAGAAAATCCAGAGATAGAGTTTTCCTTTTTCGGCATAACCTTCAACCAAAGTCTTTCCAGTATCAGCTGTGTATTCAGCACCAAAACGGAAAAATGGATATTTAAAGACATTGGCTAAGATGACCAAGAAAAGTAGAGACCAACCGTAAGAACCTCCAGCTTGAGTTGAGGATACAATATGGGAACCTCCAACAGCGGCAGAAGCCATTAGGATTCCCGGTCCCATTGCTTTTAGTTTACTTGCCCAGGTGGATTGATTTAACGAAATAGCTTGTGACATGATAGATACTCCTTTTTGAATTTTCAGAATAATCTGGATATATAATCTATATTCTACAAAAAACTTTGAAAAAATGCAAGATGATTTTGAAAAAAGATAGAAAATTACAGAAAATTTACAGAGAAGGTCTGAAAATAACTGCTATGATAGCAAGGTACAGCAGGGTAAAGAAAAACCGAGAAGTTTCTTTCTCGGATTTGCTTATTATGAGGTTCCTATTTTCTATGCTCCAAGAGTTGATTGATATGGTCTACTTTTTTTGATGCTCTTTTATAGGAAATAGTCCAAATGATGAGGTAGACAATCGCAAACTCGATAATGAGTTGGAGATAGAAAATCCAGTGGAAGGGGAACCAACCTGCTAGGGTTGCTAGTGGGATAAAGCCTACTAGCATGAGGAAAAAATGAGTCAGAGTCGCACGGAGTAAGCTCCAGTCACGCTTGAACAAGCTATTGCCAAAACTAAAGAGAATGCCGATGGCTGCCCAGATAAGTGTGCAGTAGAGCAAGACCAAGGCACCGTGAACTTGATGTTGAGTCATCATTTGTCCGATGAGAGAGTCGGAACTTAACGGGGCGTAGGTACTTGGTGCATAAATGAGTGAAAAGATGATAGAGAGGATGAGACCGATGAGGACACCAGTAGCTGCGTCGTGGAAGATTTGTTTTTTCATAGTTCTAATTTCTCCTTGATGGTTTTTAGGTAACGGCGTGAAGAGTAGGTGAAGCTTTCGTTTTTCAAGAAAATTTCTACCAGACCGTTGGGGGTGAGCTTGAGATGAGAAATGGAGTTGATATTGATGATTTCTGATTGGGAAATTTGGATAAAATTGCTTGGCAAAAGTTCAAGGACCTGATAGAGTCGTAAGTCAATGGTGTAGGTCTGACTAGCTGTTTCTGCTAGAACCTTCCGATTCTCGATATAGAAGCGCTGAATCTTGCCAATCTCAACGAGATAGACCTGATTATCGATTTTCCCTTTGATTTTTTCTGTTCGATCCAGATTTTCTGCAAACTCGATGACTTTCTGGACTTTTTCGGTTTCTTGAGGTGCTTGGACAATCAGTTTTTCCTCCTTGTAAGTCTCACTAATCTGTAGTTCTACTTTCATAAATTTCTCTCCTTGTTTTTCATACAAAATTGTGATCACTTCTTGTACACCTTTATTAAACACTATTTTACGATACCTGACAAGGGACTTTGTTTATGTGGAGGGATTTGGCTCCTATGTGGTGCTTGCTTTTCTGTCCTTTCTGAAATATGGTATAATAGCACTAATCAATTTCTAGGAAAATAGATACGGAAAGGGGCTGAAAGATGTCTCATATTATTGAATTGCCAGAGGTGCTGGCAAACCAGATCGCGGCTGGAGAGGTTATCGAGCGTCCAGCTAGCGTTGTTAAGGAGCTAGTAGAAAACGCCATTGACGCGGGCTCTAGTCAGATTATCATTGAGATTGAGGAAGCTGGTCTCAAGAAAATCCAAATCACAGATAATGGTCATGGAATTGCCCACGATGAGGTGGAATTGGCCCTGCGCCGCCATGCGACTAGTAAGATAAAAAATCAAGCAGACCTCTTTCGAATTCGGACGCTTGGTTTTCGTGGTGAAGCCTTGCCTTCTATCGCTTCTGTTAGTGTTCTGACTCTGTTAACGGCGGTGGATGGTGCAAGTCATGGGACTAAGTTAGTCGCGCGTGGAGGAGAAGTAGAAGAAGTCATCCCAGCGACTAGTCCTGTGGGAACCAAGGTTTGTGTGGAGGACCTCTTTTTCAACACGCCTGCCCGCCTCAAATATATGAAGAGCCAGCAAGCGGAGCTGTCTCATATCATTGATATCGTCAACCGTCTGGGCTTGGCCCATCCTGAGATTTCTTTCAGCTTGATTAGTGACGGTAAGGAAATGACGCGAACAGCTGGGACTGGGCAACTGCGCCAAGCAATCGCAGGGATTTACGGTTTGGCCAGTGCCAAGAAGATGATTGAAATTGAGAATTCTGATCTAGATTTCGAGATTTCAGGCTTTGTTTCCCTGCCTGAGTTAACTAGAGCCAACCGAAACTATATCAGCCTCTTCATCAATGGCCGTTATATCAAGAACTTTCTACTCAATCGTGCTATTTTGGATGGTTACGGAAGCAAGCTTATGGTGGGCCGTTTTCCACTGGCTGTCATTCACATCCATATCGACCCTTATCTAGCGGATGTCAATGTGCATCCGACCAAGCAAGAAGTGCGGATTTCCAAGGAAAAAGAACTGATGACGCTGGTTTCAGAAGCTATTGCAAACAGTCTCAAGGAACAAACCTTGATTCCTGATGCCTTGGAAAATCTTGCCAAATCGACCGTGCGCAATCGTGAGAAGGTGGAGCAGACCATTCTCCCGCTCAAAGAAAATACGCTCTACTATGAGAAAACTGAGCCGACAAGACCTAGTCAAGCTGAGGTGGCTGATTATCAGGTTGAATTAACTGATGAAGGACAGGATTTGACTTTATTTGCTAAGGAAACCTTGGACCAGCTGACCAAGCCAGCAAAATTGCATTTTGCAGAGAGAAAACCTGCTAACTATGACCAACTAGATCATCCTGAGTTGGACCTTGCGAGTCTCGATAAGGCTTATGACAAGCTGGAGCGAGAAGAATCTTCAAGCTTCCCAGAGTTGGAATTTTTCGGGCAAATGCACGGGACTTATCTCTTTGCCCAGGGACGAGATGGGCTCTACATCATAGATCAGCATGCGGCTCAGGAACGAGTTAAGTATGAGGAATACCGTGAGAGCATTGGCAATGTTGACCAGAGCCAGCAGCAACTACTAGTACCCTATATCTTTGAATTTCCAGCGGATGATGCCCTTCGTCTCAAGGAAAGAATGGCACTTTTAGAGGAAGTGGGCGTCTTTCTAGCAGAGTACGGAGAAAATCAATTCATCTTACGTGAACATCCTATTTGGATGGCAGAAGAAGAGATTGAATCAGGCATCTATGAAATGTGTGACATGCTCCTTTTGACCAAGGAAGTTTCTATCAAGAAATACCGAGCAGAGTTGGCTATTATGATGTCCTGCAAACGGTCTATCAAGGCCAACCATCGTATTGATGATCATTCAGCTAGACAACTCCTCTATCAGCTTTCTCAGTGTGACAATCCCTATAACTGTCCCCACGGACGTCCTGTTTTAGTGCATTTTACCAAGTCAGATATGGAAAAGATGTTCCGACGTATTCAGGAAAATCACACCAGTCTCCGTGAGTTGGGGAAATATTAAACTAAAAGGAAAACTATGTACGAATATTTAAAAGGAATCATTACCAAAATCACTGCCAAATACATTGTTCTTGAAACCAATGGTATTGGTTATATCCTGCATGTGGCCAATCCTTATGCTTATTCAGGTCAGGTTAACCAAGAAGCTCAAATTTATGTGCATCAGGTTGTGCGTGAGGATGCTCATCTGCTTTATGGATTTCGCTCAGAAGACGAGAAAAAGCTCTTTCTCAGTCTGATTTCGGTATCTGGGATTGGTCCTGTATCAGCTCTTGCTATTATCGCTGCTGATGACAATGCTGGCTTGGTTCAAGCCATTGAAACCAAGAACATCACCTACTTGACTAAGTTCCCTAAAATTGGCAAGAAAACAGCCCAGCAAATGGTGCTGGACTTGGAAGGCAAGGTAGTAGTTGCAGGAGATGACCTTCCTGCCAAGGTGGCAGTGCAAACCAGCGCTGAAAACCAAGAACTGGAAGAAGCCATGGAAGCTATGTTGGCGCTGGGCTACAAGGCAACCGAACTTAAGAAAATCAAGAAATTCTTTGAAGGAACGACAGATACAGCTGAGAACTATATCAAGTCGGCCCTTAAAATGTTGGTCAAATAGGAGCAGAGCATGACAAAACGTTGTTCGTGGGTCAAGATGACCAATCCTCTCTATATCGCCTATCATGATGAGGAGTGGGGCCAGCCCCTCCATGATGACCAAACATTGTTTGAGTTATTGTGCATGGAAACCTATCAGGCAGGCCTGTCTTGGGAAACGGTGCTCAACAAACGCCAAGCTTTCCGAGAAGCCTTTCATGGCTATCAAATTCAAGCGGTGGCAGACATGACCGACACCGAGTTGGAAGCCTTGCTGGAGAATCCAGCCATCATTCGGAATAGAGCCAAGATTTTTGCTACACGCGCTAACGCCCAAGCATTTTTACGACTACAGGAAGAATATGGCTCTTTTGATGCCTATCTTTGGTCTTTTGTTGAAGGGAAAACAATCGTTAACGATGTTCCCGATTACCGCCAAGCCCCAGCTAAAACACCCTTGTCTGAGAAATTGGCCAAAAATCTCAAAAAAAGAGGTTTCAAGTTCACAGGCCCAGTCGCCGTCTTGTCTTTTCTACAGGCTGCAGGACTAGTTGATGACCACGAGAATGATTGTGAATGGAAAAGCAGGAATTAGTGTGTACAGGTAACTAGCATATCTGAGAATATAGAAAAAAGCTGAGAAATTTTTCCCAGCTTTTTATATATACTATTAGATTTGTTAGAGTGAAGTCAAAAAAGTGATTCCACCTAAAATAACACCAGCTGAATTTGGAATGATTAGTATCCAATCCTTCTTAGGTTCCTTTGTCCATCCATAAATAACCCAGATTAAGCAAGATATAGCAGCTGATAAAGGTTGAAATGGTTGAGCTTTATTTCCCTGTAAATTAGCGATAATTTGAGGTATGTAGGCAATAAATACTATAATTCCAATAAAGGCACCAATAGAACCTACGATTCGATTAATTTTTTGTTTTGTCATATACACCTCCTTCAAAAGGATATCATAGAAATTAGCGAAATGCAATAAATTCAGATACAAATTGTAACGAAAACGAATACAAAAGCACAAAAATAGAGAAACTATTTATTTTTTGTTATAGTCAAAGCGAATGATTTGCTCCTTTGCATCTACATAGGCGTGAACTCCGAAGGGTACAATTGCTCTTGGAGTTGCGTGGCCGACATTTAGATTATAGATAATCGGGATATTGCTGTCAATAATATCCAATAGTGCCTCTTTATAGTCGTCATAGAAAGTTTCATCCATAGGTTTTCCGACCAAGAGTCCACTGATGACCTCGAATATACCAGTGTCTTTTAAAGTCCGCAACATATTTTTGAAGTCTTCCAGCTCAGGCTTTTCTTCGCTTGTTTCTAGCAAGAGGATTTTTCCTTCCCAGTCTGACAAGTCAGGGAAAAGTTTGTATTTTTGGCAGAGCTCCGTGCTATCTGCGTATCGAGAGTTGTCAAAGATATCGTAGAGGGATTCGAGGCAACCACCGAGGATTTTTCCCTCGAACTGGGCATTTCCCCGCAACAGCTCGAAACCAGTATTTGCATGACTGACACGAGGTGTCCCCAGAGCCTTGGGACTGAAGTCAGTCCTTTCATCATACCAAACGTCACTAGGGCGGATTTCTGAGATTCTTCCCGTCTCAATCAATTCTTTAAAGTAGTGGAGGCTATAGGTCAGCACTTCCTTGTCCAATTCACAAATGTCTGCTAAAAAGGATTGACCATAAAAAGTTTTAACACCTAGTTTATGCAACATGAGATGGTTCATGGTTGTATCCGAGAAGCCAAGAAAAATTTTTTGTTTGATAACCTTTTGTAGTTGGTCATTTTCAAAAAGATAAGGTAGTAAGCGATAGGTATCGTCTCCACCGATGGCGCATAGGATCATGTCGATGCTATCATCAGAAAAGGCATGCATCAAATCCTCTGCACGAGCTTCAGGATGGTCCTTGATAAAGTCTAATCCTTTTAGCGAATGAGGCAAAAAGGTAGGATTGAGTCCTAGATCCTTGAGACGTTGGGCACCCAAGTCCACTTCGTGTTTGACAAAGTCTTCTCCGATAATGCCACTAGATAAACTAACAATACCAATAGTAGAAACCATATCTTATCCTCCTAGAAATAGATTGAGCCTATTTTATCACAAAAGATAAGAGAAAGCTATGTGGGATTTCAGAAGAATGCTTTTAAATCAAGAAAGTAGTAAAAAAGCAACCGCACCTGCAGTTGCTTTTATCATTCTCTTAATAGCGTGTTGGCCCTGCACTTGCGCTGCGGATGTTCAAGCGTTTCTTGAGATAGAAGCGAAGGGCTAGGAGGACTGCTCCGATAATAGCTAGTGGCAATGGAGCAAGTACTGGGTTAAGGCTAGCTGGTAGGAAGCTTGTTGCAAAGAAAACAAGCAACCAAAGGAACATAGAAGCTAGGATAACCAGTACAGATTTCCAGAAAGGTGGACGTTGACTGCGGTCCATATCTGGTCCATAGTATTGGTAAACAAAGTAGTACATCAAGTAGAAGGCAAATCCACCAACCAGTCCAACTAATAGGAGGGTAATCAAACCGTAACCGATAGCTTGATCTGCTGAGAAGAAGGTTGTGAGGGCGCTGACGAGGGCAAAGAGACTAGTGATGAAAAGAGCTGAGTCCATAATCATGAGTTTTGGATCATCATTTTCTTTTGGGTGCTCTTTTTCATATTGTTCTTTGACAGTAAAACTATGAGCCCAATGAGTTGGTGCGCCATAGAGGGAACGAGCAGTCGTACCCTTGGCTTGCTCTTCAAGGATTTGGGGAATAACTTCCTCAAAAATAGCCTTGATTTCAGCGTCTGTTTTTCCATCTTTGATGAATTGTTGGGTAGCGATGTGGACAAATTCTTGGTTTTTCTTAGTTAATTTTTGTAGATCAATCTGAGACATAGGAACTCCTCTTAGAACCATTTTTTATGGATGAGATAGAGAGTGAGCGAGACACTCATAGCAAAGGCGATAAAGACGATTAACCAAAAAGCATTTGGTTCACCGTTTAGGGGGATTTCATTATCCTTAAAGTTCATCCCGTAGGCAGAAAAGACCATGGTTGGGATGGACATGACGATGGTCACAAGGGCCAAGGTTTTCATGATGTTGTTCTGGTTGTTGGAAATGATAGAGGCGAAGGTCTCTGTCATAGAATGTAAGACGTTTCCATAAATGTCTGCCATCTCGATGGCCTGTTGAGTTTCAATCAGGGTATCTTCAAGCAGGTCCTCGTCTTCAAGGTATTTCTTGATATTGCTGGTTGAGCTGGTCAATTTCTTAATCACGCGCTCATTTGTTTTGAGGGAGGCCTTGAAATAGACGATGGTTTTTTCCAATTCCATGAGCTCAATCAATTCTTCATTACGAGTTGATTGATGCAGTTGACTTTCGATTTGTTCACTCTTACGGTCGATTGAACGAAGGGCTGTTAGGTAAAGCTCTGCATTGCGATAAAGAATCTGGAAGATAAAACGCGAGCGCATGAAGGTGTAGAAATTACGCAAACGACGGTTGATAAAGACATCGAGGACTGGTAATGGTTCCAAACAAGTAGTGATAATGGTTTCCTCTGTGATGATAATACCAAGCGGGATGGTTACGTAGTAGGTGCGATTATTTCTTTCTTCTGTGACCGGCACGTCAACGATAATCAGGGTGTACTCGTCTTCAATGGTAATACGAGACATTTCTTCCGCATCGAGCGGTGCCCGAAGGTCAGCGATATCAATATCGAAGGCGTTAGCGATTTCGAGTGATTCATTTTGAGTCGGATTGACGAGATTGATCCAAGTACCCGGTTCAAGTGTATCGATCTCTTTAAATTCAGTTGTTGTAGAGAGAAAAACTTGTTTCATATCCCTTATCCTTTCTCATTTTTCAGATTTTTTCACACCGTACTATTATACTACAAAATCGGCCTTTTTCAAAATAAATCTAACAAAAATCCTGTTGCTATTGGATTTTTACTTTGTCTTGAAATGTTGATTTTTAAATTTGCTCCCCTTTTTGCTCCCCCTATAGTGCTTTTAGTGCAGTTTCGTAGAATGATACTGCTTTTTTTGCGTTCTCTTTTGAGAGGTGGCTATATATATCCATGGTCATTGATAAAGTGGAATGACCTAGGCGGTACTGGAGTTCCTTGTATGGTATTCCAGAGTTAAGCAAGAGACTAGCGTGAGTGTGACGGAATCCATGAAAGCCAATGTTAGGAACATCAGCACGCTTAAAATGTGTTTGCAATCTTCTTTTAAGTCTTGAACTGCTAGGATACTCATGAATGAAATCAGAAAATACTACACTTTCACGTTGTCCTATCTTCCAAGCCTCTTTAGTTTGGCGTAGTTTGTACTGCTTCAGCATGCTAACAGTCGCTTGATCTATATCTATATCCCGATAACTAGACTTTGACTTTGGGCTATTGATTTCTAAATCCCGATTTAGTGTTTTGGTAATATGCACAACGGCATTATCTAAGTCAATATCAGACCAGGAAAGGGCTAAAGCTTCATTGATACGGCAACCAGTAGCCAATAGGAACTTATAGAGCATCGTCTCATAGTAATAACGGTATCTATGAGTATCTAAATTATCGAGATAACCAAGAAATTTTTTTAGTTCTTGATTTTCAAAGTGCTTTACTTTTTTCCGCTTTGCTTTCTGAGTGTTACGAGGTAAAACAACATCACGCGCAGGATTGGACGGTATAGCCTGCATGGTTACGCCATACTGTAAGATACGTTTGTTTAAAGCGTGTATCTTGTCATAATGTAGAAAAGCCCCTTTTTCCCCTCTATTAGTCTTGTCAGCAAGTTCGTTGATAATTGACTGGATAAGTGGAGTAGTGAGCTTATCGAGCTTGTAAGCCCCGAAAATAGGCAGTATATGATTATCAATTAACTTTCTAACATTGCCTTGAGTGTTTGGCTTAACCGTATTCTTATAACTTTCTAACCAGAGATTGGCTAATTCTTGATAGTTTTTTATGGTGCTAGCCTTTTGTCTAGTAGACCCTGCTTTCTGAAAAGCAATTTTTTCTTGAGTAGCTTTCTGCTTAACTTCCTTTTGTGTCCGCCCTGTTACCTTAGTTTTAACTTTCTTTCCTGTTACCTGGTCAACTCCTAGATATACATTAGCACGATAGACTTTACTACCGTCTTTTTAGCACGATAGACTTTACTACCGTCTTTTTTTATAACTTCAGTTATTTTCATGATGATAAACCTTTCTAAAATACATCAGCAGGCAAGCCATTATCAAAAAGGTTTTATATCATGCTAGGGCTTCATAGTTTGCCCTGTATTCGATTTTAAATAGTCAGACGGTAAATAATACCAGAGTTGGAAACAAGGCGGATATGGGGCTAATATGGGCTTGTTTATAGTAAACAGGCCTATGTTTAAAGTTTTTAATCGTCAGTTAGCTGTTTTAAAGTTTTTTCAAAGTCCGAGTTTATCTTTTGAGTTTTGTTGAATAGTTGGTATTCTGCTTTTGCTTTATCTTTCGCAACCTTGGAAGTGATTTTTCCATGACCTTCTAAAATATCGTATTCTTGGAAAGTCAAAAAGCGGTCAATGCTTTGGGCTAGTTGTTGCATTGTCTGAGCTTTTCGCTGTTCTATCTGTCTTTCCAGGTAATCAAAATAGCTAGATATTCCTCTTTCAAGGGAACGGATTTCTGTTTCTGAAAGGTAATTCTTTGCTATTTGGGTATCTGCTTGCAGTATGCGACCGTTAGGGGAGTTTTTCCATGTTGTAAGTCCCATGTTGTCTTTTGTGTGGTCTGCTTTCGTGTAGATAATTTCCGCAGCAGTTTGGCCAGTGATTGCATAATGAAACTTATTCTGTACATCAGCATAGAATTGCTTAGTCAACGTACTTTGTGGGTCATAGTCGATAGAGATTTCAGCAAAGATATCTGTAATCTGTAACCATATACGGCGTTCACTAGCCCGGATAGAGCGCACGCGCTCCAACAGCTCACGGAAATAGTCTTTTTCCAGCAAGTTTTCGCCTTGTTTCAGACGGTTGTCATCCATGGCGAACCCTTTTATCATGTACTCACGAAGTACCGAAGTAGCCCACTGTCTAAATCTCGTAGCTTTTTGGGAATTGACACGGTAACCAACGGAAATGATGGCATCAAGGTTGTAGTAGCTGACATTCTTAGTTTGGGTTTTATCAGCAATTGCACCGTGTTTTGTGGTTATTTCCATTTTGGAAACAACCACCCTTTCTTCTAATTCTCCCTCTTCAAAGATATTTTTTAAGTGCTTACTAATTGCAGGAACACCGACATCGAAAAGTCTAGCCATTTCTTTCTGACTAGCCCAGATAGTTTCGCCTTTGATGATGACACTAGCTGTCTCGCTATCGTTGTCAGCGGTATAGATTAAAAATTGTAATTCGTTCATGAGATCCTTTCTAAAACATTGTGAGTAGTTGACTTTTGTTGACATCAACAAAATTAGTAGATATGGGGCTTATATGGGCTTGAAGCTCGAGAATCCACGCGCTTCAGGATTGTTGAACATTGTGGCGCGTGGATATGGTGTAAGTCGCTTTTTAAGTGCAAGAGTTGTATAATAATGTTGTAAATACCTAACCTTTCGCTTATTTTCAGTTAGGTACTATCAGACAAGTTGGCAGTAGCTAGCTTGTCTTTTTTTGTTGCTATTTGTCAATTTTGCCCATTTTTGCGATTTAGTCTGTAAAATTGGCTTTCTATTCTTCAATTTCCCCTGTTTTTGCACAATAGACCATGAAAAAGGGGGTATTCGTTTAGCAAAAGAGGGGCTGAGATTAACCTTAAGCGTCTGAATGAGATAATTCTAGATTTTGAATTCTTTCCAGTATTTCACCTTCAAGCTCTGTTAATTTTTTTGATAAGTCCGGAATTTTTTGGGGATCTAGTCCGTGGATAATATATTCATTGTTATTATTTATATTGTTATTTAATATCACTTGCGTTTCTTTGAATGCTTGTGAAATGTTACGTTTTAATCTATCCAATACATAATAGTTGACTTCCTTAACATTTAACCATTTTTCTTTTACCGCAACGCTGTTTTGAGAAAAATGAATTAAAAATTGCTCTTTGTCTCTGAAAGAGTTAGAAGGATATTGTTTGTTAGGATTGAAATAAATATCATTCAATTCTGTCATAATAAAACGAGTCAATATATCGTCAATCCCGTCTTCTATAAGTTTTTTATAAAACTCTGATAGTTCGTGTCTAGCAATTTCATCTAAATTGTTGTGGAGAAAACGAGGGTCTAAATCTGATTTTTTTACATGCAAAAAATCAGCAAGTTTTTGAAGATTTCCAGCAGTTGGCATTGAACGACCTTTTACATATCCTGTCAAAGTGCTTTTAGGAATACCAAGAGCGTTATGTAAATCTACTTGCCTTATATTTTTTTCTTTCATAATTCTATTAAGATTTTCAGAAAAAAACTCTCTATTTTTTAAATCTTGAGGGCTATTTTTTGCCATGTTAAATCATCTCCTTTTTCTTAATTATAGCACAAATACATAGACGTAGTACGAAAAAAATAATATTTTTCTAAAAAACTATTGACATAGTACGAAAAAAAGCGTACACTATAACCAAGTCCAAAAGGAAAGGAGTTGCTAAATGGAACAGATAACGCTAAAAGCGGCACGTATTACGGCAGGTTTTACACTTCGTGAAGTTGGTAAAAAACTTAACCGAAGTTTTCAGACTATCGCAAAGTACGAAAAAGATAGTACTAAAATACCAATTGACTTATTGCAAGACTTGACCTCTCTTTATAATGTTTCGATGGACATTATTTTTTTAGGAGAAAGTACGAAAAAAAGCGTACAAAAATAGAAAGGCAGGCAAGCAATGAAGAGGAACTATACAAGGGTCATCGATGAAATGCGAACCACTCACGGGCTGAACTTGGTAGCTATTGGCCAACGAATAGGCATAGATCCCCGAACAGTTGGCAAGTGGGCACAGGGCAAGCATAAGCCCAACAAGGAAAGCAGAAAAAGACTAAATCAGTTATACAGAGAGGTTAAGAAAGACATGACAACACAGCAAAAAGATTTATGTGATTTTTTTGGGAACTTCTACCCCAAAGGAGAACAACATAACAAAAAGGAAGTTTTGGAAGTTGTAACAACTCAACGATTCGGATCTAAATATTTTGATGTTTATGGAGACATTCAAAATCCGTTATTTGTAGCGGTAGAGATTGCTGAGATGATTGAAATCCAAAACACCACAGATTTACTAAAACGGGTAGATGATGATGAAAAGCTGACCTATGTAATATCTAGGGCAGGTCAAAAAAGAGAAATGAATATGCTGACAGAGTTCGGAGTCTATGAAGTTTTATCGCAGTCACGCAAACCACTAGCAAAAGAGTTTAAAAAAGTGGTCAAGCACATTCTGAAAGAAATCCGACTAAACGGCTACTACATGGCTGGGGAATTGGTGGAAGAACCACAGACCACTATAAAAGCCCCTGACACGTTGGCAGAGGCAGAGCGGTATTATATCGACACACTAGCCAAAGCCATTGCAGAGGCTCAGAATATGGACGAGAAGAGCCGTCTGACAAGCAAGCTGACCAGATTTATGCAGGAGGTAGAACCACAATGGAACTAGTCTATATGGACGGTAAAAAAGAGCCGTATACATTAAGCAGTATTGTTGCAGAATGTGCAGACGTTAAGCACAGACATTTAAAAATTTTGCTGAATAAGCACCGAGAGGACTTTGAAAGCTTTGGAAAGGTGCAATTTAAAATTTCACCTTCAGAAAGTGGGCAAAATGTACGGGACTATATTTTAAATGAACAACAAGCAACATTGCTGATCACTTACTTACGAAATACAGAACCCGTAAAAGAGTTTAAGAAGAACCTAGTCAAAGCCTTCTTTGAAATGCGTGAGGAACTTTCTAAGTTTCGTATGCAGAGGGCGCTAGAAAAGCCAAAAAGAAAAACACTGCATGACAGTATTGAGACATGGACTAATGCACCCAAGCACGCGCATAGCACCATGAATAACCTGCTACTAAAAGCAGTAACCGACAGGAACGCTAAGCAGTTAAGGGAAGAACGTGGGGGCTATAATGGCATCGATAGCTTGACCAGTGACGAGCTGGAGCAATACCAGGCATTTGAGGACATGGTAATAGCCATGATCGGCTTGAATATGAGTTATCAAGAAATCAAAGCTATGGCATTCAGAAATAAAAAAACACGCCAAAGAAGCGCGTGAGAGCAACAAAAAAAGGCTTAGCAATAACCACACCGCAAAGCCTTTAACACTAACACTAAAACGAATTTAACAAAGCAGGCAAGCTATTATCAAAGAGGTTTTAGTAAGATTTATACCTAGATTATAGCATATTTAGGGCAATTTGACCATACGGAGAGCGCCAACTCTTAAAACTGGTACTTTCTCACGCTTTCAATTTGGCGAGTCTGAGCGTGAGGATATCGTCTATAAGAAACAACTCAAAAATCCCCACACTCAAATTTTGGTCGAGGAGAGTGTGAGGCATGTGGCAGGAAAACGGCATTAAAAAGCCCCATGCTCAGAAATTTGGCGACCGAGAGCATGAGGCTGTAGGCAAGAAAAACTGTATAAGAAACAACCATTCAAAATCCCCACACTCGCCATCGCAAAACTTTGAGTGTGAGGATATCCAGTATAGTAAAAAAGCATTAAAAAGCCATCAGGGCAATTACACAACATAGGAACAGAGGTAAAAGTATGGCAGAAACAACATACGAGATTTTAACTAGACGTATAGATAGAATTAATGCAGAAATGCGAGAAATTGGCGAAAAAAATGGGCTTAATAGCCTTTCGTTATTGGCAAGTCAGACAAAATCCATCAAAGAAGATTTATCCCGTTTACTTTGGATTGAACTTCCTGAATTGAATGACCGCCATAAAATCGAGGCAGTTTCTAAAAGCACTACGGGAATGTTTTTCCACCCTGGTATTTTTGAAATGGACGCTATGCGACAAGCCTTCTTTAAACGCCAAGCAAAGCACTTTTTTGACAACGAAGCAGAGCAACAGGCGTATATAGAGCATGCTGAAAAGGAGTATTTAGAGGCTACTGTAACCTTAAAAGATATTCTTTTTAACTCTAAAAATGGAACTCAGAGAGTAAATAAAAGTTGTCTTATAGAGAAGTTTGAGGAGGCAATGCAATGACACTGGACCTAGACAACATGACACAAGCAGAATTTGATGGACAAATGGCTGAAATCAAGGAGAGGAATCCGAACCTCTTCCAGTTTATTGCTGATTTTGTAGATAGAAAAGTAAGCACCGAAGAGGTGGACGAGTTCCTGAAGATGGAGCGAACTGATCAAGTGGACTATATCAAGAATTACAAAGCGAGGGCATGACATGAATGAATTAGATTTGACCAATACACAGGCGGTAATCTCTATGATGGTACTGATTGGCTTACTGCTTTATCTAAACCACCGAGACCGCAAAAAAAGCGCCCAATTTGAGCGAGAAAACCAACAGACGATAGAAACACCTAGCGAGGATTTAAACCCTGATTATGGGCGATATATCCAGCTTGCAGGGGTAAGAGTTTACGGAGGGATGAAATGAGTTACATAGTGAAGATATACCTTGATAGTGAAAAAATACCAGATGAACCTTATTTTACTAAAGATATTTTTCTAGCTACGTGTATGGACAATGCAACAAAGTTAGCTGTAACTATGGGCTTGTTGACAAAACAAGCGTTTGATTTAGAGACTAAGACAGCTATTTTGAAAACCTTGGATACAATCATAGAAACTCAAAAAGATATTTTGCAAGGGGTAGCGAGCGGACAAATAACCTTTGTGAATAAAAGCAAAGGAGGGGAGGAACTGAATGAGTCTATCAGAGAATGACAAACGAGTATTAAGACTAATCAAGGTAGGGGCTGAGAACTCCATAACAGGGGCAGAAATCAGCCTAATCACTAAGCTAGCAGAAAGAACCGTGCAAGATATTATCAGCCGTCTAATCACGCGCCATAGCGTTCCTATTATTGGGGTTCGCCATGGGACATTTAGAGGATATTTTATCCCTGCTAACAAAGAGGAGCTACCGGACGGAGCAAAAACATTTTACAATCAGATACGAGAAGAAGAAAAGCGCCTAGCGGTGTTGATGAACAGCGACCTAGAAAGCTACAAAGAAACCTTGAAGGAGGTGGGCGGATATGTTTAGCCTAAGCCGAGAAAGTGAGCAAGACCTAGCGCATGGCATTCTGGAGGTGGTGGAAAGATACCTTGAAGCGCGTGATAGACTCAAACCACGCCTAACAGGTTTAATCTCAGCCCAGGAAGTCATGGACGAGTTAGATATAAAATATATGACACTCCAAAAATGGGAAAAAGCAGGGCTAAGACGATACCAGCCCCCACTAGAAGATACTAGGAAAATCTATTATAGAATTTCTGACTTGATGAAGTTTCTGGGGGTAGAAAATGGGTAGATACATGACAGAGCCAGCTTATGCTGGTATGAAGTTAGCCAAGGAAGATAAAACCAAGGTCAGACGCCCAAAGTTGAAGCAACTCAAAGAACGGAAACAACTGAAGAAACTGAGGAAGAAACGTCGGAAAGGGAGCTGATATGACGATTTACGAGGCTAGAGGCTTTCAGGGTAATCTTGTCTATCCATTTGATAAAATTGAGCCGTTCCAGTACATTGAACGCTTTAAGCCTTTGGTAGTCCCTGAAGGGGCAAATATTGAAGAATTTAAACGTACACAAGCGCCTTACTGTATCAGTGGGAAAGTGACGCCAGAAAAGCATGGCAGTTACAAGCGAAACAACTCCAGTCTAATCTATCGGGATTTGATTTTCCTTGATTATGACGATATACAGGGGACGTCTGAGGGCTTTATAAAGGCTGTTTCTAGCGCTTTATTTGGCTACTCCTATATCTTATACCCGACTATCAAACATAGCTTAGAAAAGCCCCGTTTTCGCCTTGTAGTGAAGCCTGATGATGTGATGAATGAGGCAACCTATAAGCAGGTAGTTAAGGAGATAGCGGACAAGATTGGGCTACCCTTTGACATGGCCAGTTTAACATGGTCACAACTCCAAGGGCTACCAGTAACAACAGGCGACCCAGCAAGTTATCAAAAGGTTGTGGAGCATGGCCTAGATTATCCAGTCCCCAAGGTTGAACCAAGAGCGAAGCAAGAAACTACGGAGCGTTACAAGCCTAGAGCAAGTGGCCAGAGGTCAATGACCATGAGAATTATTGACACGCTTTTTAATGGCTTTGGAGATGAGGGAGGGCGCAACGTAGCACTGACACGCTTTGTAGGTTTACTCTTTAATAAGTGGGTTGATTGCGACCTAGAGACCGCCTACGAGCTGACAAAGATAGCTAATAGCGTGACAGTTGAACCATTGCCTATTGAAGAGCTAGACCGCACTTTTAGCAGTATAGCACGGGCTGAATATAGAAAGAGAGGATAGAACCATAGAACTAGAAGAATTAGGAAACCTAGAAAGTGAAATCTTAGAGGCGCGTGAAAGCGAAGATAAGCACTTTAAGACTTTCAAAGGTGTTAGGGGACAGCTTATCAAAGAGTGTCAAGAAATCAAGGACAAGGCTTATCAGCAAGCTTATGAAGAAGTTATGGCAGACAGCAAACACCTTGAAAATGTAAAGGCAGGCAGGTTGACCGAGGCCCAGCATGAAGAACTAGCCCAGCAGAAAGGCGAGGAAAAGAGCAGTAAGGCCTTACCAACTAATCCGCTGGGAGTTGCTATTATGTTAAAAAAGTACGTCCGATTTATTAGAATTAAGCCAGAGGCACAAGGGCAAAAAGCCCCATTATATTTCTATAATCCTGATTTTGGTATCTGGTTAGAGGATAATGAATTTTTGCAAGATCTTATTTCTGTCATTTATCCAAACGCAACGGAAAAACAGGCATTTGACACGCTTTATAAAATAGCTAGACAGAGCCAAATGAGGGAAATCCAAGGCAATTATACTGTAATTGGGAAACAGCTATACAATGCTAAGACAGGCATTTTTGAAGAAACGACACCAGAGATTACAGCAACAAGAAAGATAAAAACAGGTTATAGCCCTGGAGCAGAAGAGCCTATAATTAACGGCTGGAAGCCGACAGCTTGGCTTTTAGAGTTGTTTGACGGTGACAAGGAGCTTTATAACCTTGCTATCCAGATTATAAAAGCAAGCGTCACAGGGCAGTCTTTGCAAAAAATCTTTTGGCTTTTCGGTGAAGGTGGAACAGGAAAAGGAACTTTTCAGCAGTTACTTATAAACCTAGTTGGTATGGAAAATGTGGCAAGTTTGAAGATCACTGGTTTAACAAAAAGTCAATTTTCAACGTCTATATTATTGGGAAAGTCGCTTGTAATCGGTGATGATGTACAAAAGGACGCAGTAATTAGAGACACTTCAGATATGTTTAGCTTAGCAACAGGCGACATAATGACCATAGAGGACAAAGGGAAACGCCCTTATAGCATACGCCTTAATATGACGGTAGTACAATCTTCTAATGGTTTACCAAGAATGAACGGGGATAAATCAGCTATTGATAGGCGATTTAGAATTTTACCTTTTACCAAAATATTCAAAGGTAATCCTAACAAGGCTATCAAAGACGATTACATTAACCGCAAAGAAGTGCTGGAGTACCTGGTTAAGTTGGCTATTGAAACACCAATCGCTGACATTAACCCTACGAAGTCTATTGAAATACTTGAAGAACACCATAAGGACATGAACCCCGTTATTGATTTTGTTTCTAAGTTTTTTACTGATGAATTGACAAGTGAGTTTATTCCTAATAGTTTTGTCTATCACGTTTGGAAAGGTTTCCTAGAATACTATGGTATTAAAGAAAACAGGTCAGAAATGGGCTTACATCGAGAAATCAAAAGCAACCTGCCAGAAGGTTTCGCAGTTGGCCAGAAGGTTATCCCTGCAGGGCAACAGATCCATAAAGGTTTTTATCCTAAAGAAGACCTACCGCCGTTTGCAAGCGTAGCCTATGCTAATGGTAGGGCAACACCCGAAAAGCAGAAAAAGCCAAAGAATGAACGCGGGTATTACAACCATTGGCCAGAGTACAAAAAGAGAAGGAAAAGAAAATAAGAATTTTATACACTTTACACAGTAGGGCAAAAATTTTATACACTTAAAAACGTTGTCATATCAAGGGTTTTATACACTTTATACGAAAAACACGGAAATAAAAAAATTTCCTTATATTATGTTTTAAAAATGGGGTCCCTATTATCCCTATATATGTTTTTATTTTAATGTATAAAGCGTATAAAGTGTATAAAACAATAGCAAAACCCTTGGCATTACTGACTTTATTTTTTATACACTTTTAAAAACAAGTGTATAAAATTTGTAAGAAGCGTATAAAAAAGGGGACAGAAAAATCAATTAAGTACAAAAGGAGTAAAAAACATGAAAATTAAACTATTTTTTTATTACAAATGGCAACAATCACTAGAAAATTTTGAACAGGAAGTAAATGATTTTATGGCGACCGTGCAGGTAATTGATGTAAAACATTCAACCGCAACCGTAGGAGATAGTGATGGTATGGGTGCGATTGCTGGTTTGCTAGTATTATACAGATAACAAAATGGGGTAGATAGTACCGACCCCCTTGCAATGGTGTAACTACTAGTGACACCCTTAAAGCAGAAAGAGGAAAAACAACATGACATTAAAAACATTTTCAGATAAAGCAAAAACATTCACTTTCACTTACTATTTTTGTGATCAGGCGACCGCTCAAGTAGCAGGTCACGCGCTACTGGGATATATGACTGGAACATATTGCCAGCCTGTAATCTCATTGACCTACAAGGATAAGGGAACGCTTGTCGCTGAGTATGTGGAAGATCACAAGCTAAACAAGACTTTCAAGCGTATTTGTGATAGCTTTAAAGACTACCATAAACAACCAGAAGAGGCTGAAGCATTTGAGGAACGTTATAAACGGGAGCGCGTGCTTCAACTCAAAGAGTCAGAGGACTTTGAAAGTTTGCTGGAGAAAGTAACAGACTACGAGCTGGAACTATTAGACTATGCTGATCGCTTGCTTTCTGATACGCCTATCCCTATGGACTCTATGACTGCTTTTGGTACGTTGGAAAAGCTAGGCGATGAAAGTATTAGCCTACTCCAAAAGTTGGACGTAGAGGGCGAATATAAAGGACTTGCTGGTTATACAGAGCATTTGAAGTAGAACACAGGGGAGCAATCCCCTTTTTGTTAACAAGTCAATAGTTTTGGTTTTTTCCATATAGGGGGAAATAATGAAGCGGTTAGCAATAGAAACAATCACTAAACCAATGAAGCTGAGAGGAATAACTAAGGGTATAGCTGAGTTGGACGGTCAACGTTTAGAGATTGATTTGGATAATTTAATGATTGATTTTGGTGGAGAGTCATTTGAATTAGACAGAATGGCAGGAACTAAGGGAGGTAATCGATATTTCTTTCTTTGCCCTGATTGTGGGAGACGGTGCAGATTGCTTTATAAACGGTATTTGTATTTTAGTTGCGGTACTTGTCTAGATATCCACAAGCACACCCTGAACCGTAGTAAAACAGATTGCCAATACTACTGGGAGCTTGCACTAAAAGAAGCCAGAAAGGTAGAACCAGGGTGGAGTCCTAGACGTGGTGGATATATGTTTGATGGTTTCCCTGAAAGACCAAGGTATATGAAACGTGACAGGTATCATAAGCACTATAAGAAGTTTTTGAAGTATATTGAAAAAGGGGATAGATTTTGGCTGAATGGTTCGAGATTGTGAGACAATATGAAGTAGTGTGCAATTTACAAAACGAACAAATACTACATATTAGACGGTTTGAATGTTAAAAAAGCTAGATATATCAAGGATTTAAGTAAGTAGAGCGTTCCAAAAAAATGGTGCGGTAAGCATTCCAAAAAATGGTAAGGTTTTGGTTAGGTAGCATATATAAAAAGTATAAGATTAGTATAAGGTTGTGTATTTTAAAATACTAAGGTTTTACAAAGGTACAGGGCTTTTTTTCTAGTGATATAACCACAAGGTAGAGAGGTTTACCGAGGGTTAGAAAAGGTGAGATTTTGGTTAGGTAGTGGCAGTAAATATGCCTGACAAATGGCAGGGTTATGTGTGTTGAACTCCGAGCGAACGCCGAGAAAATGCAAAAAAAAGCCAGCACAGGGCTGACTTACTTTCTGAGATTCCAGAGGATGGCAGGGAGTGAAAACCAAGTTACAATAGATGAAGAGGCTTGGGAACTTGTCTTACCTGATCAGTGGAATTTGAGCGGTGAGCATGAAAAAGCAATCCGTGAGGGATTGGAGATATTCGCCCAAGACATCAACAGTATAGAGAACAAACGAGCCAGAAAATACTTTATTATCCATTATTGCTACATGAGGAAGAAAACAATGAGTGAATGCGTAGAGATGGCAGGTACTAGCTCCACTAGCTACCACCGATACAAACAGATAGCCGTCTTAAACTTTGCGAGAAGCCACCAGAACGGAGAGCTAGAAGCATATAAGTAGGCGTTTGTGGTGTTTTGTTGAGAAATGTTGAGATTTAAGTGAGGGGGGGAATGACATGATTGAAGATTTTTTGATTGATTTGGAGAATATCCAATTAGAGGGTATGGAGATAGATTTAAACATGGATTTTGAAATAGATGTTGACCTTGATGGTTTAGATTTAACCTTACTACAAGAATTAGAAGCGTAAATGTTGGCAAATATAGGCGTAGGCTTCATATTCGCCCCTATTTCACTTGGTTTCGTACTGGACAACTAAAACACCATGGATAAACTAGAAGCTCTCAGAAACGAATCTGGGGGCTTTTGTGAGGTCATAATCTTATAAACCACGCGCTTCATGGTATAATATACCTATCAGCAACTAGCAATAAAAAAAGCACGTTTGACCGTGCTAGTTTCTTGCCTGCTGAACTCATCAAATCCTAGCCCTTTCGAGGGCTTTTTTGCTCCCCTTTTTGCGTACTTTAGGGGAGCAAGTAGTAAATAGTAATGTTAGTAATTTTTATTAAAAAGCGCGTGATATAAGGGTTAGGAAGCTCTAAAGAAACATAAAACAAGCAGTTCTTGATTATACTACAAATTCAGCCTTTTGGGTAATAGAATCTCACTTTTTTTGGTATAATGGTAAGCAATAATGGACTAGAAAGAACAAAGATGCAAGATAAAATTGTCATTCATGGGGCGCGTGCCCATAATTTAAAAAATATTGATGTGGAGATTCCGCGAGACAAGTTGGTTGTCGTAACCGGCTTGTCAGGTTCAGGGAAATCCAGTCTGGCTTTTGATACCCTCTATGCGGAGGGTCAACGTCGCTATGTGGAGAGTTTGTCAGCCTACGCTCGTCAATTCTTGGGGAATATGGAGAAGCCCGATGTAGATGCTATTGATGGTCTCAGCCCAGCTATTTCCATCGACCAGAAAACGACTAGTAAAAATCCTCGCTCGACCGTAGGAACAACGACTGAAATCAATGACTATCTGCGTCTCCTCTACGCACGTGTGGGGACGCCTTACTGTATCAACGGGCATGGGGCTATCAAGGCTTCTTCGGTGGAGCAAATCGTGGATAAGGTTTTGGAGTTACCTGAACGCCAGCGCCTGCAAGTTTTAGCTCCGGTCATCCGCAAGAAAAAAGGCCAACATAAGAGTGTTATTGAGAAGGTTCAGAAAGACGGTTATGTCCGTGTCCGTGTGGATGGGGAAGTCTATGATGTGACCGAAGTGCCAGAGTTGTCTAAGAGCAAGCAACACAATATTGATGTCGTGGTTGACCGTATTGTTATCAAGGAGGGTATCCGTAGTCGTCTCTTTGATTCCATTGAGGCTGCCCTTCGTATTGCAGAAGGTTATGTCATTATCGACACCATGGACGACTCTGAGTTGTTGTTCTCTGAGCATTATGCCTGCCCAGTTTGTGGATTTACTGTTCCAGAGTTAGAGCCTCGTCTCTTCTCTTTCAATGCTCCTTTTGGCTCTTGTAGTGAATGTGACGGTTTGGGCATCAAGCTGGAAGTGGATACTGATTTGGTAGTGCCAGATGCCAGCAAAACCTTACGTGAGGGAGCCTTGGCCCCTTGGAATCCTATCTCATCCAATTACTATCCAAACATGCTAGAGCAGGCTATGACAGCTTTTGGAGTGGATATGGATAAGCCTTTTGAAGACTTGTCAGAAGAAGATAAGAACTTGATTCTCTACGGCTCAGATGGCAAGGAATTCCATTTCCACTATGAGAATGAATTTGGTGGCGTGCGCGATATCGACATTCCTTTTGAGGGAGTTGTCAATAATATCAAGCGTCGCTATCACGAGACAAACAGCGATTATACTCGCACTCAGATGCGCCTCTACATGAATGAACTGACCTGCGGAACCTGTCACGGCTATCGCCTCAATGACCAGGCCTTGTCTGTCCGTGTGGGTGGCGAGCAAGGGCCACATATCGGAGAAATTTCAGACCTGTCTATCGCGGACCACTTGGACTTGGTAAGCAAGTTGACTCTATCTGAAAATGAAGCCATTATTGCTCGGCCTATTCTCAAGGAAATCAAGGATCGTTTGACTTTCCTCAATAACGTGGGGCTTAACTATCTGACCCTGTCTCGTTCAGCAGGAACCCTTTCAGGTGGGGAAAGTCAGCGTATTCGTTTGGCAACCCAGATTGGTTCTAACCTATCAGGTGTTCTTTATATTCTAGATGAGCCGTCAATCGGTCTTCACCAGAGGGATAATGACCGTTTGATTGCCAGTCTCAAAAAGATGCGTGATTTGGGTAATACTCTCATCGTGGTGGAACATGATGAAGATACTATGCGCGAAGCTGATTATCTGATTGACGTTGGTCCTGGTGCCGGTGTTTTTGGTGGGGAGATTGTTGCTGCAGGTACGCCCAAACAGGTGGCTCGCAACAGCAAGTCTATCACAGGCCAGTACTTGTCAGGAAAACGTGCCATTCCAGTACCAGAAGAGCGACGTGTCGGAAATGGTCGTTTTATCGAGGTGACAGGAGCGCGTGAGAACAACCTGCAAAATGTCACAGCTCGCTTTCCACTAGGAAAATTCATCGCCGTTACAGGGGTATCTGGCTCAGGCAAGTCGACCCTAATCAACAGCATTCTCAAAAAAGCTATTGCCCAGAAGCTCAACCGCAATTCAGACAAACCAGGTAAATTTAAGACTATTACAGGGATTGAGCATGTCGACCGCTTGATTGATATTGACCAGAGCCCTATCGGACGGACGCCGAGGTCCAACCCAGCTACCTATACAGGTGTCTTTGACGATATACGTGACCTTTTTGCTCAAACAAACGAAGCCAAGATTCGTGGTTACAAGAAGGGGCGCTTCAGTTTTAACGTCAAGGGTGGTCGTTGCGAAGCCTGCTCAGGTGACGGGATCATCAAGATTGAGATGCACTTCTTGCCAGATGTTTATGTGGCTTGTGAAGTCTGCCACGGAACCCGCTACAATAGTGAAACCCTAGAAGTTCATTACAAGGAAAAAAATATCTCGCAGGTCTTGGATATGACCGTCAACGATGCAGTGGAATTCTTCCAACATATTCCAAAGATTCAACGTAAACTTCAGACCATCAAGGATGTGGGACTGGGCTATGTGACGCTAGGGCAACCAGCTACCACCCTTTCTGGGGGAGAAGCCCAGCGTATGAAGCTGGCTAGTGAACTCCACAAACGATCGACAGGAAAATCTTTCTACATTCTGGATGAGCCGACGACAGGTCTTCATACCGAGGATATCGCTCGCTTGCTTAAGGTTTTAGCTCGCTTTGTAGATGATGGCAATACAGTCCTCGTCATCGAGCACAATCTAGATGTTATCAAGACGGCAGACCATATCATTGATTTGGGACCTGAGGGCGGAGTCGGTGGTGGAACCATTATCGCAACAGGAACTCCAGAAGAAGTAGCTGCCAACGAAGCTAGCTACACAGGACATTATTTGAAAGGAAAGTTACATCATGAATAAACGCGTACAAGCATTTCTAGCTAAAATGCAAGAAAAAGAACTAGATGGCATCATCATCAATAACCTCAAAAACGTCTATTATTTGACTGGTTTTTGGGGTTCAAACGGAACAGTCTTCATCAGCCGTGACCGTCAGGTCTTGGTGACGGATTCTCGCTATATCATTGCAGCCAAGCAAGAAACCAGTGGTTTTGAGATTGTAGCTGACCGTGATGAATTGGCTGTCATTGCAGGCATTGTTAAGGACATGGGCTTGTCTCAAATCGGTTTTGAGGATGAGATTTCGGTCTCTTATTATCACCGTATGCAGGTAGCCTTTGAAGGAATTGACTTGCTTCCACAAACTCAGTTTGTTGAAGGTCTTCGAATGATTAAGGATGAAGCTGAGATTGCAGCTATTCGCAAGGCTTGTTCTATCTCAGACCAAGCTTTCCGCGATGCGCTTGACTTTATTAAGCCAGGAAAGACTGAAATTGAGATTGCCAACTTCCTTGACTTCCGCATGCGTGAGTTGGGAGCATCTGGCTTGTCTTTTGACATTATCTTAGCTAGCGGAATCAACTCTTCTAAGCCCCATGCACATCCAATGCACAAACCAGTGGATCTAGGAGAAGCCATTACAATGGACTTCGGTTGCCTTTATGACCACTATGTCAGTGATATGACACGGACTATCTATCTAGGGCATGTCAGCGATGAGCAGGCGGAGATTTACAATACGGTTTTGAAAGCCAACCAAGCCTTGATTGACCAGGCTAAGGCAGGATTAGGTTTCCGAGACTTTGACAAAATTCCTCGTGATATTATCATCGAGGCAGGCTATGGCGACTACTTTACTCACGGTATCGGACACGGTATTGGGCTGGATATCCATGAAGAACCATACTTTAGCCAGACTTCTACAGAAACTATTAAGGCAGGTATGGCCTTAACCGATGAACCAGGTATCTACATCGAAGGCAAATATGGCGTTCGTATTGAGGATGATATCCTGATTACAGAGACAGGTTGTGAATTGTTGACCCTAGCTCCAAAAGAGTTGATAGTTATCTAAGAGTTAAACAACTCAAATGATTGACTTTTAAATTTTAAAGGTTTATACTGAAAAACGAAAACGGTAGGTGAGGCTACCATAGGGATACGGATGACTACCGCAAAGCAGTGGAGACACTACTCGTTGGTCAACAGTCCTGGTCGCGAAGGCCAAGACTAAGCTCATTACATTGCCCTATGGAGTTAAAGCTTGAACGAAAAACAGATAATCAGTTTTTTAATCCTGCCATTTTATGGTGGGATTTTCTACTGTTTAAATCAAAGAAAGGAGATAGACGATGCAAATTGACGATCATCCGGAACCGCACATACACAGCCAATCGCTGATTTGTGTCGTTCTGCCCTTATAAAGTGATTGGTCTCTGTGTATGAAACACATCATTCATACAGATAGGAGAAACCAATGAAAACTACAAAAGAAAGATTAGCAACAGCTATTCATACAGCTTTAAACGAAACTCTATCTTTTTATAAGACAAGTCTAACAGGCTTGACTGAGGAGCAGGTGGAGAAAAATCGTGACCTATATGGCGAAAATACCATCACAAAGGGTCAAGAAGACAGTATTCTCAAAAAGATTTACGAATCCATTATCAATCCTTTTACAATCATCTTACTGGTCATCGCCGTGATTTCCTTGGTGACCAATGTCTGGTTGGCAAAACCAGGTCAAGAAGATCCGACAACTTCCATTATCATCGTTGTCCTAGTCCTCATTTCTGGTGGCATACGCTTTGTCCAAGAACTCCGTAGTGATAAGGCTGCGACCAATCTATCAAAAATGATTGTCAACACAGCGACTGTCATTCGTCAAGGAGAAATCCAAGAAGTACCTATCGATGATTTGGTAGTGGGTGACGTGGTTAAATTAAGCGCTGGAGACATGATTCCAGCAGATCTTCTTTTATTTGAGTCGCGCGATTTCTTTGTACAACAGTCGGGCTTGACAGGTGAAAGTGAATCAGTTGAAAAATTGGCCTTGACCAAGGCAACAGTTCAACAATCTGATAGTCTGCTAGAAGCAGAAGCGCTCGCCTTTATGGGAACCAATGTCTTGTCTGGTAGTGCCAAGGCCGTGGTTTTAGCAGTTGGTGATGATACCATGATGGGGGCCATTGAGCAGACTTTGAACACCTATGACGAGCCTACTTCGTTTGAGCGGGAGATGAATAGTATTTCGTGGCTCTTGATTCGTTTGATGCTGGTCATGGTGCCCATCGTTTTCTTGTCCAATGGTTTAACAGATGGTGACTGGCTGGAAGCTGGCGTATTTGCTTTGAGTGTTGGTGTTGGATTGACACCTGAGATGCTTCCTATGATTATCACGGCCAGTCTAGCAAAAGGCTCCATCATTATGGCCAAGGAAAAAGTGGTTATCAAGAAACTCAATGCCATACAGGACTTAGGGGCGATTGATATTTTGTGTACAGATAAGACAGGAACTCTAACCCAAGACGAAATTGTCCTTGAATATCCCTTGGACCTCCACGGACGCTTGGATTTGACCGTCTTGAGACGAGCTTATCTCAATTCTTATTTTCAAACGGGCTTGAAAAATTTGATGGACAGAGCCATCATCAAACGGACTGAAAAGGAAGCCAAAGAACACACCCTCTTACAAAATCTGGCTCAAACTTTTCAAAAAATAGATGAATTACCTTTTGATTTTGAACGTAGACGGATGAGTGTTATCGTTAAGGATGAACACGAAGTTGTTAGTTTGGTAACCAAGGGTGCCCTAGAGGAAATGTTGACGATTTCCAGTCATGCGGAATACCAAGGAGTGATTACTCCCTTGACAGATGTTATTAGAGAAGAAATTTTAGCAGAAGTCAGACAACTAAATCAACAAGGTTTGCGTGTCTTGGGAGTAGCCTATAAGTCAGGTTTGAGGGAAGGACATGCCTATACAGTTGATGATGAAGGGGATATGATTCTAACTGGTTATTTAGCCTTCCTAGATCCTCCTAAACCATCTGCAGCACCAGCAATTAAGGCTCTGTTAGAACATGGGGTTCAAACAAAGATTTTGACGGGAGACAACGAGAAAGTTACCCAAGCAGTCTGTGAAAAGGTTGGTTTGGATATCAATCAGATGCTGTTAGGATCTGAAATTGATCAGATGAGTAATCAAGAATTGGCTCAAGCCGTGGAGGAGGTAACAGTCTTTGCCAAACTTTCTCCTGACCAAAAAGCAAGGATTATTTTGCAATTTAAGGCTAATGGTCATGCTGTTGGCTATATGGGGGATGGAATCAATGACGCTCCTTCTATGAAAGTTGCAGATGTGGGGATTTCTGTTGATACAGCAGTAGATATTGCCAAAGAAACAGCTGATGTTATCCTACTTGATAAGGATCTCATGGTGCTGGAAAAAGGACTTGTTGAAGGGCGTAAGGTCTATGCCAATATGACTAAATATATCAAAATGACAGTGAGTTCTAATTTTGGGAATATCTTATCCCTATTGGTCTCTGGAATCTTTTTACCATTTTTACCAATGGCACCAGTCCATTTGATTATCCTAAATCTAGTCTATGATTTGTCTTGTATTGCCTTGCCTTTTGACAAGGTGGATAAAGATTTTTTGAGAAATCCGCATACCTGGGAAGCTAAGTCCATCACACGTTTCATGATTTGGATGGGACCTATCTCTTCTGCCTTTGATATTTTGACCTTTATTTTGCTTTATTTTATCATTGTACCCATGACAACAGGTCAAGCTTATGTTCATGGGGCAGAGTCTGCCGTAGGATTTATTGTCTTGTTTCAGACAGGTTGGTTTATCGAGTCCATGTGGTCACAGACCATGGTTATCCATATGCTGCGTTCAGCCAAAATTCCCTTTTTACAAAGTCGTCCAGCTTGGCTAGTCCTTGTGACAACCTTATTGGCTGCAGCCTTTGTGACCTTCCTTCCCTACAGTCCACTCGCAATCCTACTTCATCTAACTCCATTAAAACCGATTTATTTCATCTTTTTGCTTTTCATCATTATTTTGTATATGATTAGCGTGACAATTGTGAAAAAAATCTATATCAAGAAATATAAAGAATGGCTGTAAATTTCATTTTGTCAAGAAAAAAGTACGAAAATGACGAAAAAAGTTAAAAAAATTTAAAAATAGGTCGCAAGTCGGATGTTTTTTATGGTATAATAGACTAAACTGATAGTAACATGTAGCGAAAGGGGTAGGTACATGATTAAAATTTATACAGTCTCAAGTTGTACTAGCTGTAAAAAAGCAAAAACCTGGCTCAATGCCCACCAGTTAAGTTATAAAGAACAAAATCTTGGTAAAGAAGGAATTACGAGAGAAGAATTACTGGATATTCTAACCAAAACAGATAACGGAATAGCCAGCATCGTTTCATCTAAAAATCGCTATGCCAAAGCCCTTGGAGTGGATATCGAAGATTTGAGTGTCAACGAAGTCCTCAATCTGATTATGGAAACACCGAGAATTTTAAAGAGCCCAATCCTTGTAGATGAAAAACGCCTGCAAGTTGGCTATAAGGAAGACGATATTCGTGCCTTCCTACCACGCTCTGTCCGTAATGTAGAAAATGCAGAAGCACGTTTGCGTGCAGCTCTATAAACATCAAGGCTGGGAGCAACTCCCAGTCTTATTCTATTTTAATTTCAAAAAGAAAGAAGAAAGAGATGAAAAAAATAGTTCTTGTTAGTCTAGCTTTCCTTTTTGTCCTAGTTGGTTGCGGACAGAAAAAAGAAACTGGACCAGCTACAAAAACAGAAAAGGATACGCTTCAGTCGGCATTGCCAGTTATTGAAAATGCCGAGAAGAATACAGTTGTGACCAAGACTTTGGTCTTGCCCAAGTCAGATGATGGCAGCCAGCAAACCCAAACCATTACATACAAGGACAAGACTTTTTTGAGCTTAACGATTCAACAAAAACGTCCAGTTTCTGATGAGTTGAAGACTTATATCGACCAACATGGAGTGGAAGAAACTCAAAAAGCTCTTCTGGAGGCAGAGGAGAAGGATGAGGCTATCATAGAAGCTCGTAAATTAGCAGGATTTAAGCTTGAAACTAAACTATTGAGTGCAACCGAACTTCAAACAACGACTAGTTTTGATTTTCAAGTTTTGGATGTCAAGAAGGCTTCTCAGTTAGAATATTTGAAGAACATTGGTTTAGAAAATCTCTTGAAGAATGAACCAAGCAAATATATTTCAGACAGATTGGCAAATGGCGCGACAGAACAATAGAAAATCCAAATAAATAGACTACCTGAATTGTAGAACGTAAGGAATTATGCTATAATGGTACTATTCTAAGGAAAGAGGGTGTTAGAATGGGATTTACTGAAGAAACAGTACGTTTTAAATTGGACGATTCCAATAAAAAAGAAATTAGCGAAACTCTGACTGATGTTTATGCTTCGTTGAACGATAAGGGTTATAACCCGATTAACCAAATCGTAGGTTACGTATTGAGTGGAGACCCTGCCTACGTTCCTCGTTATAATAATGCACGAAATCAAATCCGTAAGTATGAGCGCGATGAAATCGTTGAAGAATTGGTCCGCTACTACCTTAAAGGACAAGGAGTCGATCTATAACCTATGAGAATTATGGGATTGGACGTCGGTTCAAAAACGGTAGGGGTAGCCATTAGCGATCCGCTTGGTTTTACAGCTCAAGGACTTGAAATCATCCAAATCAATGAGGAGCAAGGTCAATTTGGTTTTGACCGCGTTAAGGAGTTGGTTGATACTTACAAGGTGGAACGATTTGTAGTGGGCTTGCCTAAAAACATGAACAATACAAGCGGACCGCGCGTGGAAGCTAGTCAAGCCTACGGAGCAAAGCTAGAAGAGCTTTTTGGTTTACCAGTAGACTATCAAGATGAACGCTTGACAACAGTTGCCGCAGAGCGCATGTTGATTGAACAAGCAGATATTAGTCGCAATAAGCGCAAGAAAGTCATTGATAAGTTAGCAGCTCAGCTGATTTTACAAAATTATTTAGATAGAAAATTTTAATACAAAGGAGAGGCTATGTCACACGATCATAACCACGACCACGAAGAACGTGAATTAATTACACTAGTAGATGAGCAAGGAAATGAAACCTTGTTTGAAATCCTTTTGACGATTGACGGAAAAGAAGAATTTGGTAAAAACTATGTTCTTCTAGTACCAGTTAACGCAGAAGAAGACGAAGACGGACAAGTTGAAATCCAAGCTTACTCATTCATCGAAAACGAAGATGGAACAGAAGGCGAATTGCAACCAATCCCAGAAGACTCAGAAGACGAATGGAACATGATTGAAGAAGTCTTCAACAGCTTTATGGAGGAGTAAACACGTCCAGTGGACGTGTTTAGCCCTGCGCTAGAAATTAGAAACGCAGGCACATCCAGTGGATGTTTTTAGCCCAGTTCCTTAAAATAAGAGAGAACTGGTGTGTTCAGTGAACATTTTTACCCTGACGCTAAAAATAAAGACCGTAAGTAAGTCTGGGAGACTGTATCAGCCCAACTCCTAGAAATTAGAAGAGTTGAAATATTTGGGGAGAATTTTACCCCACGTTAATATCCATAGTTGCTAGTGATTAGCTAACCAGGTAAGAGGTCGGGACGAAAATCCTGACCTCATTTTTGTTATCTACGGAATTTTGCTAGATAATTGATTAGACTTTTGTCAAGGAGATGTATATGTTTGAAGTAGAAGAATGGCTCCATAGTCGGATTGGTTTGAATTTTCGATCAGGTTTGAGCCGAATGCAACAAGCGGTGGATTTGTTAGGAAATCCCGAGAAGTCTTACCCTATTATCCACGTCACTGGGACTAATGGGAAAGGTTCTACCATTGCTTTTATGAGGGAGTTATTTATGGGGCATGGCAAAAAAGTTGCGACCTTTACCTCCCCTCATATCATCTCCATCAATGACCGAATCTGCATTAACGGGCAACCAATAGCTGATGCAGACTTCATCCGTTTGGCTAATCAGGTCAAGGAGATGGAGAAAATGCTTCTGCAAACCCATGATCAGTTGTCCTTTTTTGAATTGCTGACCTTGATTGCTTTTCTTTATTTTAGAGAGCAAGAGGTGGATTTAGTTCTACTAGAAGTGGGAATTGGTGGCTTACTTGACACGACCAATGTGGTAACTGGAGAGCTTGCTGTCATCACCTCTATCGGACTTGACCATCAGGAGACTCTGGGTGACGGTATAGCAGCAATTGCAGAGCAGAAAGCTGGTATTTTTAAGGCTGGTAAAAAGGCAGTGATTGCTAAGTTGCCTTCAGAAGCTAGACTTGTCTGTCAGAAAAAAGCAGACTCTTTAGTTGTTGATCTTTATCAGGCAGGTCAGGATTTTTCAATGCTGAATGGGGATTTTTCAAGCTCTTTGGCTAACCTTTCACAGTTGAAAATAGGTTTAGAAGGAGCTTATCAGCAGGAAAATGCGGCCTTGGCGTTGCAAACGTTTCTTCTCTTTATGAGGGAAGGAAAGGAAGTTGTTGATGAGCAGGTTGTAAGACAGGCTTTGGAGAAGACCCATTGGGCTGGGCGTTTAGAGCGTATTCGCCCTCAGATTTATTTGGACGGTGCTCATAACCTCCCTGCCTTGACTCGCTTGGTTGAATTTATTAAAGAAAAAGAGCAGGAAGGATATCGTCCTCAAATCCTATTTGGAGCCTTGAAACGGAAGGATTATCAAGGGATGTTGGCTTATCTGACTCAAAAATTGCCTCAGGTGGAACTCAAGGTGACAGGTTTTGACTATCAAGGTTCTTTGGATGAAACAGATGTAACAGGTTACGCTATAGTTCCTTCTTATCGCGAATTTATCAGCAGTTTTGAAGAAAGAGTCGACGCGCAGGATTTGTTGTTCGTTACAGGGTCTCTCTATTTTATCTCAGAAGTACGGGGCTATCTACTGGGGCATGAGCAGATAAATTGACCTCCTTTTTTGAACTTGTTATACTAGGGAAACTACTAGTTAGAAGGAAAAACTTCTGTAAATTGGTAGCAGAAAGGAAATTCATCATGAAATTAAAAAGATTCACACTTTCTCTTGTTTTTCTAGCAAGTCTTAGTCTCTTAGTAGCTTGTTCACAAAGAGTTCAACAAGTTCAACAACCAGCAACTCACTCGCAAACACAACAAACACAACAAACTCAGCAATCACAACCTGCTGCTTCATCTTCGGCAGAAAATTCAAACCAGTCAGCGACAAGTTCTTCACAAAATGCGCCTGAGTCTCAACCAACTAATATTGATGGAACTTATACTGGTCAGGACGAAGGAGCCCGTATCACTTTAGTGGTAACTGGAACAACTGGTACATGGACACAGGTAGAAACTGACGGAGATCAAGAAATCAAGCAGGTTAGCTTCGATGCTGCCAATCAACGTATGATTATTGGGGATGATGCCAAGATTTATACAATTAATGGAAATCAGATGATTATTGACGATATGGATAGAGAAGCGTCTGATCGCATTGTTTTATCAAAATAGACTAGAAGGAGACTGGTTTTGTCAGTCTCTTTTGCTTTTACTCAGAAAAATGATTATAAATACTTGCCTTCTACCGAATATCTGCGTTATACTAGTATTAATTACCTGTTTTTAGCATTCATACTCTTCGAAAATCTCTTCAAACCACGTCAGCTTCCATCTGCAACCTCAAAACAGTGTTTTGCGCAACCGGCAGCTAGCTTCCTAGTTTGCTCTTTGCTTTTCATTGAGTATCAAAATATCAAGGAGGGGATATGAAATATAGAAAATTTCAATTATTGATGTCTAAGTACGGCTTTAGTCTTTCGATTATGTTACTTGAACTTTGTCTTGTTTTTGGTCTCTTTCTTTATTTAGGGCGCATGGCCCCTATTCTATGGGTAATTGTCTTAATTTTTATGAGTATGGCGACTATTGTCGCAATTGTCAATCGTTCAATGGCGCCTGAAAGTAAAGTGATGTGGTTAGTGGTAACTTTTGTTCCTGTCATTGGCCCCTTGCTCTATCTGATGTTTGGTGAAAGGCGATTGTCCAAAAAAGAAATCAAGCAGTTGGACAGACTTGGTTCCATGCATTTTCGGGAGGATAATAGTAAAGCTCTCCGCCAGAAATTGAAGGAAGATGATAAGGCGGCTTACGGAGTTATCAAATCTTTGCTAAGTATGGATAGCAATGCCGATGTCTATGATCGAACAGATTCACAATTCTTTTCTTCGGGTGAAAGCATGTGGCAATATATGTTGGAAGATCTTAAGAAAGCTGAAAAGTTTATCTTTCTAGAGTACTATATTGTCGAAGAAGGTCTGATGTGGAATAGTATACTAGATATACTAGAGCAAAAGGCAGCTCAGGGTGTAGAGGTCAAGATGCTCTATGATGATATCGGCTGTATGGCGACTTTACCTGGAGATTATACTATTCAGCTTCGTAGTCGAGGAATTGAAGCCCATAAATTTAACAAGGTGATTCCTCGTTTGACGGTGGCTTACAACAATCGGGACCATCGGAAAATCCTTGTCATAGATGGTCAGGTAGCTTATACAGGAGGGATTAACTTAGCCGATGAGTACATCAATCATGTAGAACGCTTTGGTTATTGGAAGGACAGTGGGATTCGCTTAGATGGTCCTGGTGTCAAGGCTCTAACCCGTCTCTTTTTAATGACTTGGTACATCAATCGTGGGGAAATCAGCGATTTTGACCAGTATCACTTGGAAAATCAGCCTTGTTCTGGCCAAGGGCTCTGCATTCCTTACGGTAGTGGACCCAAGCCCATCTTCCGTACCCAGGTAGGGAAAAAAGTTTATCAAAGTTTGATTAATCAGGCTACTGATTCAGTCTATATCACAACACCCTATTTGATTATTGACTATGATTTAACTGAGAGTATTAAAAACGCGGCCATGAGAGGTGTTGATGTCCGCATCGTGACTCCTTTCATTCCGGATAAAAAATTAATCCAGCTCATAACAAGAGGAGCCTATCCAGATCTTTTATCAGCAGGAGTAAGGATTTTTGAGTATAGTCCTGGCTTTATCCACAGTAAACAAATCATAGTGGATAAGGACTTTGCTGCAGTTGGAACCATTAATTTAGATTATAGAAGTTTGCTTCACCACTATGAAAATGCAGTTTTGCTATATAAAACGGCATCAATCACAGAGATTCAAAAAGATTTTCAGGAGATTTTTTCAGTATCTCAAGAAATTTTCCCTCATACGATAAAAAATAGCTGGTATCAGAAATTGATTAAGGAAATTGCCCAGTTATTCGCCCCAATCTTATAAGAAAAATAGGACTTAGGACACAAACCAGTCCTATTTTTCTTACCTTTTACGAATAAAAAGATGTAGGAGGAACGATGCTGACTCAGAAGGAATTGAACTATATCACGACATTTGAACAGACGCATTTACACCGATTTCGGGAAATTGAAACCTTTGTGAAACTATGCAAAAAATCACTCAAACAGCCATCGCAAGCTGACAATTTTAGGTCTTTTTGATATACTAAGACAGATAAATTGAATAGGAGAAACGACATGGCTGTATATGGCAGAATCGAAGAAGTATCCGAAACGATACAGAGTAATGAAATTGAAAATAGACTGGATAGGAACCTTGAATCTCATGTAGAAAAAGAAGAACAGGTAGCTTTCCCGTTTTTCAGACTCATCATTGGAAGTACGATTGCAACGGTTTTTTCTGTGGTGATACCTTTACTTTTAGATATGGTAAGTCCCTCTCAGGCTCAGGATTTGTATATAGGGTGGGCTTTACATCAGGGAGGACAGCTCTACAGTAGCTATTATGCTAGTCACGGTCTTATTTATTACTTGCTACTTTATATTACCCAAGGAGGCATCCTTTTTGCCTTGGTAGAATGGCTAGCCCTCTTAGGAGGAGGTTACTTCCTCTTTTCTTCAACTGACTATCTGACGGGACAAAGGGAACAAGCCAAGCAACTCCTAACTATATTTTATATTTTGGTATCTGGTCTCGGTTTTGGGGGAGGATATGCTACGATTTTAGCTCTGCCATTCCTGTTTGCAGGATTTTCATTCATAGCAGCTTATCTATCAAGTCCTAACCACGACAAGGGATTTCTACGTCTGGGAATTTTCTTGGCTCTATCATTTTTCATAGAGCCTCTTACAAGTCTTCTCTTTATTGCAGTAGTAACGATCGGTTTATTTGTCTTTAATGTTGGGCATGGCCGCCTTGCTCATGGAGTTTATCAGTTTTTTGCAGCAGCACTTGGCTTTTCTCTCATCTTTTACCCAGTAGGATATTATGTTCTTGCTTCAGGTGGTTTTGGAGAAGCTCTAGGAAGTCTTTTATATCCGATTGATTCCCTTCAGGTCTTTACCAATCCTCAACTAATGGATAATGTTGTATTCTATGGTTTGTTGACCTTTGGTTTAGGAGCTCTCTTCCTTGTTTTTCTAGGCTTGTTCCAATCAAAGGCATCAAGATTATATGTTATTTCAGTACCAGCTAGTTTTGCTTTCTTATTTGTATTAGCCTTGTTGCTTTTTTCTCAAGAACCTCTTCACGGTTCGCGTTTGATTCTAATCATTCCATTTTTACTCCTTCTTTTGATGACCAGTATTCGTGGGAAACATTCAGCTAGGGGAGCTCGCCGTAGTAGAAGAGAAGAAGTTCCTACTTTATGGAAAAAATTCATGAAGGGGAATCTCTACCTACCGATACTAGTGGTGGTTTATCTGATTGCTATTCCTTTTGTGGCTCGTTTTGTCTTGCATCCAGCTTCTTATAGAGAACAACATCAAGTGGTAGATAGAGTCAAACAAGAGACGAGTGATGGTGACCAAATCTATATCTGGGATTCTCATGTTCAGATGTATAAAGAAAGCCAGCGTTTGGCTGGGTCTACGCTCCCATCACCTCTTCTTTATATGAATACAGAAGAAAATAAAACTTCCATGATTAATGACTTGAAAGAAAACCAACCTAAGTTAATTGTGGTGAACGACAAGGTGGTTCTCTGGTCTGAAGTAGAAACAATCTTGAAAGAAAATTACCAACAAGTAAAGACTGATTACTCAGAGTTTAAAGTCTATAAAATTAAATAAATAAATCAATATCTTGTGTATTTTTAAAAATTTTAGGATTTTTACCACAAGATATTGATTTTTATTTTTTTAGTGATATAATACTTTTTAGATATAACATTTTAGAAAAGAGCATGTATATGATTGCACTAGAAGAAAAAATTACAACCTTACCAACCCTCTTCGTTGAAAAACGAGATGGGAGACGTGTTGTATTTGATGTGGACAAGATTGATAAGGCTCTCCACAAGGCGGCTGACAAGGTTATGGATGTGACACCCTTGGTTGAAAAACGCCTAAATGCTCTAACTGAGCGAATTGTCACAGAAATTCATAGTCGCTTTCCACAGGGGGTTAAGATTTACGAAATTCAAAATATCGTAGAACATGAACTCCTTGAAGCCAAAGAATATGCGCTGGCTGAGGAGTATATCACTTATCGGACACAGAGGGATTTTGAGCGCTCGAAAGCGACAGATATCAACTTTAGCATCCATAAACTTCTCAACAAAGACCAGGCAGTTGTCAATGAAAATGCTAATAAAGACAGTGATGTCTTTAACACTCAGCGTGATTTGACAGCAGGTATTGTTGGGAAATCAATCGGACTGCAAATGCTGCCTAAGCATGTAGCCAATGCCCACCAAAAAGGGGATATCCACTATCACGATTTGGACTACAGTCCTTATACACCTATGACTAACTGCTGTTTGATTGATTTCAAGGGGATGTTGGAAAATGGTTTTAAGATTGGAAATGCAGAGGTAGAAAGTCCCAAGTCTATTCAGACTGCGACAGCTCAGATTTCCCAAATCATCGCCAACGTTGCTTCTAGCCAGTATGGGGGCTGTTCAGCTGACCGTATCGATGAAGTCTTGGCGCCTTATGCAGAGAAGAATTATCAAAAACACCTCAAAGATGCGGAAGAATGGGTCTTACCTGACAAACGGGAAGATTACGCTTGGAAGAAAACCCAAAAAGATATCTATGATGCCATGCAATCTCTCGAGTATGAAATCAACACTCTCTTCACTTCAAATGGACAAACACCTTTCACTTCGCTAGGTTTTGGTCTAGGAACCAATCGTTTTGAGCGTGAAATTCAAAAAGCTATCTTGAACATCCGAATCAAGGGCCTTGGTTCAGAACATCGAACAGCCATCTTCCCTAAACTCATCTTTACTCTGAAACGAGGTCTCAATTTAGAGGAAGGAACTCTAAACTACGACATCAAGCAGTTGGCTCTAGAGTGTGCAACCAAGCGGATGTATCCAGACGTCTTGTCTTATGATAAGGTTGTTGACTTGACAGGCTCCTTCAAGGTTCCTATGGGTTGCCGTTCGTTCCTTCAAGGATGGAAGGATGAAAATGGTGTAGAAGTCAATTCAGGCCGTATGAATCTGGGTGTTGTGACGGTTAACTTACCTCGTATTGCTCTTGAATCTGAAGGTGATATGAATAAGTTCTGGGAAATCTTCAACGAGCGGATGAACATTGCAGAAGATGCTCTGGTTTACCGTGTCGAACGAACTAAAGAAGCGACGCCAGCCAATGCTCCTATCCTTTATCAATACGGTGCTTTTGGCCATCGTCTAGGTAAAGAAGAAAGTGTTGACCAGCTCTTTAAGAATCGTCGAGCGACAGTTTCGCTGGGCTATATCGGCTTGTATGAAGTAGCGACAGTTTTCTTTGGTAACAGCTGGGAAAGTAATCCAGATGCTAAGGAATTCACGCTGGATATCATTCGCGATATGAAACGCCGTGTAGAAGAGTGGTCAGACCAATACGGTTATCATTTCTCTATCTACTCAACACCGTCTGAAAGTTTGACAGACCGTTTCTGTCGACTAGATACAGACAAGTTTGGTTCTATTCCTGATATTACAGATAAGGAATACTATACCAACTCTTTCCACTACGATGTTCGTAAAAATCCAACACCGTTTGAAAAATTGGACTTTGAGAAAGTCTATCCAGAAGCAGGTGCGTCGGGTGGTTTCATCCATTATTGTGAGTATCCAGTTCTCCAGCAAAATCCAAAGGCCTTGGAAGCTGTGTGGGATTATGCCTATGACCGCGTGGGTTATCTTGGGACCAATACTCCAATTGACCGTTGCTATAAGTGTGACTTTGAGGGGGATTTTGAGCCAACTGAGAGAGGATTTGCTTGTCCAAACTGTGGCAATAGTGACCCTAAAACAGTAGATGTTGTTAAACGGACTTGTGGCTATCTAGGCAATCCTCAAGCAAGACCTATGGTCAACGGCCGTCACAAGGAAATCGCTGCGCGTGTCAAACATATGAATGGCTCAACGATTAAAATGGCTGGTCATCAAGTAACAAATTAGAAAGAAATGAAATGGGAAAATATCAATTAGACGATAAGGGGCGCGCACAAGTAACCCGTTATCACGAGAAACACTCTAAAGGTGGAGCTGGTAAAAAAGAACGTTTGCTTAACCTCAGAGAACAATTTTTAAACAAGAACAAGGAAAAATAAAAGTGAGAGTCAGCTCTCGCTTTTCTCTTAGTAGGAGGTAAGGATGGAATTACGCAGACCAAGATTAGCAGATAAAGAGACAGTTTTAGAGATGATGGCAGAGTTTAAAAGGTCCCAGTCACCTCACGACGGTGGTTTCTGGGATACAGAGAACTTTGTGTATGAAGAATGGTTGGAAACAAATATGCAAAAAGAAATGGGAATAAACTTGCATGAAAATCGTGTTCCTTCTATTCAATTTGTATCATTTGATGATGTAGGTCATGCTCTAGGATTTTTGAATCTGCGATTGAGCCTGAATGAGGATTTACTGAAATATGCTGGCCACATTGGCTACTCCATTCGTCCATCAGAAAGAGGTAAAGGTTATGCTAAGGAAACTCTCCGTCAGGGCTTGCAAGTTGCTAAGGAAAAGAACATTAAACGAGCTTTAGTGACTTGTAGCACAGAAAATCCAGCAAGCCGAGCTGTTATCTTAGCTAATGGTGGGGAGTTGGAGGATGTTCGAAACGGAACGGAGCGCTATTGGATAGACTTGGAGTAGACAGCATGACATGGAATACACCAAAACCTGGTGAATGGAAAAGCGAGGAGCTTAGTAAAGGGCGGATTATTGATTACAAGGCCTTTAACTTTGTCGATGGAGAAGGCGTGCGCAACTCCCTCTATGTCGCAGGCTGTATGTTCCACTGCGAGGGTTGTTATAATGTAGCGACCTGGTCTTTCAATGCAGGAATACCCTATACAGCAGAATTAGAAGAACAGATCATGGCAGACCTTGTCCAGCCCTATGTTCAAGGCTTGACCTTGCTGGGAGGGGAACCTTTTCTCAATACGGGCATTCTCTTGCCTCTCGTTAAACGCATTCGTAAGGAATTGCCAGATAAAGACATCTGGTCCTGGACGGGATATACTTGGGAAGAAATGATGTTGGAAACTCCAGATAAACTGGAACTCTTATCATTGATTGACATTCTTGTCGACGGACGATACGATCGAACTAAGAGAAATCTCATGCTCCAGTTTCGAGGTTCGTCCAATCAACGTATCATCGATGTGCAAAAATCTCTCAAAAGTGGGCAAGTAGTGATTTGGGATAAACTCAATGACGGGAAAGAAAGCTATGAACAGGTGAAGAGAGAGTAACTTTCTTCTATGAAAATACTTAAATAAATGACCTGTCAAAAAGGAAAACATTTTCATGTTAAAAATTTTAAAAAACAGCAACAAATCCCTTGCAATCGCAGGGGCTTTGTGTTATTCTATTATGGTGCTGTAAATTACAGCCTTAGCTTTGATGCAAGAGGTTGCGACACGCTCGGTTGCATTGCCACGCAACAGCGCGTCGGTTTTCTTGTGGAGCTAGCCTATTATCTTAAATAGACGAAAAGGAGAAAAAGATGGCAAACAAAAAAATCCGTATCCGTTTGAAAGCTTACGAACACCGTACGCTTGACACAGCGGCTGCAAAAATCGTAGAATCAGCTACTCGTACAGGTGCACAAGTTGCGGGTCCAATCCCACTTCCAACTGAACGTAGCCTCTACACAATCATTCGTGCGACTCACAAATACAAAGACTCTCGCGAACAATTTGAAATGCGTACACACAAACGTTTGATCGATATCGTTAACCCAACTCAAAAAACAGTTGATGCTTTGATGAAATTGGATCTTCCAAGTGGTGTAAACGTAGAAATCAAACTTTAATCTAAAGCTTGATATCTTGAGCATAAAAAACGCTCGTTAAAAACTTTTTGAATAAAAATATAGAAAAGGAACTATTTTCTCATGACAAAAGGAATCTTAGGGAAAAAAGTGGGAATGACTCAAATCTTCACTGAAGCTGGCGAATTGATCCCTGTAACAGTTATTGAAGCAACTCCAAACGTTGTTCTTCAAGTTAAAACTGTTGAAACAGACGGATACAACGCTATCCAAGTTGGTTTCGATGACAAACGCGAAGTATTGAGCAACAAACCTGCTAAAGGACATGTAGCGAAAGCTAACACGGCTCCTAAGCGCTTCATTCGTGAATTCAAAAACGTTGAAGGCTTGGAAGTTGGTGCTGAAATCACAGTTGAAACATTCGCAGCTGGAGATGTTGTTGACGTAACTGGTACTTCTAAAGGTAAAGGTTTCCAAGGTGTTATCAAGCGCCACGGACAATCACGTGGACCAATGGCTCACGGTTCTCGTTACCACCGTCGTCCAGGTTCTATGGGACCTGTTGCACCTAACCGCGTATTCAAAGGTAAAAACCTTGCAGGACGTATGGGTGGCGACCGCGTAACAATTCAAAATCTTGAAGTTGTACAAGTTGTTCCAGAAAAGAACGTTATCCTTATCAAAGGTAACGTACCAGGTGCTAAGAAATCTCTTATCACTATCAAGTCAGCAGTTAAAGCTGGTAAATAATAAGGAAAGGGGAATACAGTCAAAATGGCAAATGTAACATTATTCGACCAAACTGGTAAACAAGCGGGCGAAGTTGTTCTTAACGATGCAATCTTTGGTATCGAACCAAACCAATCTGTTGTGTTTGATGTGATCATCAGCCAACGTGCTAGCCTTCGTCAAGGAACTCACGCAGTTAAAAACCGCTCAGCTGTTTCAGGTGGCGGACGCAAACCATGGCGTCAAAAAGGAACTGGACGTGCTCGTCAAGGTTCTATCCGCTCTCCACAATGGCGTGGTGGTGGAATCGTCTTCGGACCAACTCCACGTAGCTATGCGTACAAACTTCCTCAAAAAGTTCGTCGCCTTGCACTTAAATCTGTTTACTCAGAAAAAGTTGCTGAAAATAAATTTGTAGCCGTTGATTCTCTTGAATTTACAGCTCCAAAAACTGCTGAATTTGCAAAAGTTCTTGCAGCTTTGAGCATCGATTCTAAAGTCCTTGTTATTCTTGAAGAAGGAAACGAATTCGCAGCTCTCTCAGCTCGTAACCTTCCAAACGTGAAAGTTGCGACTGCTACAACTGCAAGTGTTCTTGACATCGCAAATAGTGACAAACTTCTTGTTACTCAAGCAGCTATCTCTAAAATCGAGGAGGTTCTTGCATAATGAATTTGTATGATGTTATCAAAAAACCTGTAATCACTGAAAGCTCAATGGCTCAACTTGAAGCAGGCAAATATGTATTTGAAGTTGACACTCGTGCACACAAACTTTTGATCAAGCAAGCTGTTGAAGCTGCTTTCGAAGGTGTTAAAGTTGCTAATGTTAACACAATCAACGTAAAACCAAAAGCTAAACGTGTTGGACGTTACACTGGTTTTACTAACAAAACTAAAAAAGCTATCATCACACTTACAGCTGATTCTAAAGCAATCGAGTTGTTTGCTGCTGAAGCTGAATAATCTAAGGAGGAAATATCGTGGGAATTCGTGTTTATAAACCAACAACAAACGGTCGCCGTAATATGACTTCTTTGGATTTCGCTGAAATCACAACAAGCACTCCTGAAAAATCATTGCTTGTTGCATTGAAGAGCAAGGCTGGTCGTAACAACAACGGTCGTATCACAGTTCGTCACCAAGGTGGTGGACACAAACGTTTCTACCGTTTGGTTGACTTCAAACGTAACAAAGACAACGTTGAAGCAGTTGTTAAAACAATCGAGTACGATCCAAACCGTTCTGCAAACATCGCTCTTGTACACTACACTGACGGTGTGAAAGCATACATCATCGCTCCAAAAGGTCTTGAAGTAGGTCAACGTATCGTTTCAGGTCCAGAAGCAGATATTAAAGTCGGAAATGCTCTTCCACTTGCTAACATCCCAGTTGGTACTTTGATCCACAACATCGAGTTGAAACCAGGTCGTGGTGGTGAATTGGTACGTGCTGCTGGAGCATCTGCTCAAGTATTGGGTTCTGAAGGTAAATACGTTCTTGTTCGTCTTCAATCAGGTGAAGTTCGTATGATTCTTGGAACTTGCCGTGCTACAGTTGGTGTTGTCGGAAATGAACAACATGGACTTGTAAACCTTGGTAAAGCAGGACGTAGCCGTTGGAAAGGTATCCGCCCAACAGTTCGTGGTTCTGTAATGAACCCTAACGATCACCCACACGGTGGTGGTGAAGGTAAAGCACCAGTTGGTCGTAAAGCACCATCTACTCCATGGGGCAAACCTGCTCTTGGTCTTAAAACTCGTAACAAGAAAGCGAAATCTGACAAACTTATCGTTCGTCGTCGCAACGAGAAATAATATTAAACTAGTCGCTTAAGTAACTAGTAAATCCGCCAGCTCGGTAGCGCTCCATAGGAGCGCAAGCCGCTGTGGTACAACATTTAAAGGAGAAAATATAAAAATGGGACGCAGTCTTAAAAAAGGACCTTTCGTCGATGAGCATTTGATGAAAAAAGTTGAAGCTCAAGCTAGCGACGAAAAGAAAAAAGTTATTAAAACTTGGTCACGTCGTTCAACGATCTTCCCAAGTTTCATTGGTTACACTATTGCAGTTTATGACGGACGTAAACACGTACCTGTTTACATTCAAGAAGACATGGTAGGTCACAAACTTGGTGAATTTGCACCAACTCGTACTTACAAAGGTCACGCTGCAGACGACAAGAAAACACGTAGAAAATAAGGAGAACATAAATGGCAGAAATTACTTCAGCTAAAGCAATGGCTCGTACAGTACGTGTTTCACCTCGTAAATCACGTCTTGTTCTTGATAACATCCGTGGTAAAAGCGTAGCCGATGCAATCGCAATCTTGACATTCACTCCAAACAAAGCTGCTGAAATCATCTTGAAAGTTTTGAACTCAGCTGTAGCTAACGCTGAAAACAACTTTGGTTTGGATAAAGCTAACTTGGTAGTATCTGAAGCATTCGCAAACGAAGGACCAACTATGAAACGTTTCCGTCCACGTGCGAAAGGTTCAGCTTCACCAATCAACAAACGTACAGCTCACATCACTGTAGCTGTTGCAGAAAAATAAGGAGGTAAAATCGTGGGTCAAAAAGTACATCCAATTGGTATGCGTGTCGGCATCATCCGTGATTGGGATGCCAAATGGTATGCTGAAAAAGAATACGCGGATTACCTTCATGAAGATCTTGCAATCCGTAAATTCGTTCAAAAAGAACTTGCTGACGCAGCAGTTTCAACTATCGAAATCGAACGCGCAGTAAACAAAGTTAACGTTTCACTTCACACTGCTAAACCAGGTATGGTTATCGGTAAAGGTGGTGCTAACGTTGATGCACTCCGTGCGAAACTTAACAAATTGACTGGAAAACAAGTACACATCAACATCATCGAAATCAAACAACCTGATTTGGATGCTCACCTTGTAGGTGAAGGAATTGCTCGTCAATTGGAGCAACGTGTTGCTTTCCGTCGTGCACAAAAACAAGCAATCCAACGTGCAATGCGTGCTGGAGCTAAAGGAATCAAAACTCAAGTATCAGGTCGTTTGAACGGTGCAGATATCGCCCGTGCTGAAGGATACTCTGAAGGAACTGTTCCACTTCACACACTTCGTGCAGATATCGATTACGCTTGGGAAGAAGCAGATACTACATACGGTAAACTTGGTGTTAAAGTATGGATCTACCGTGGTGAAGTTCTTCCAGCTCGCAAAAACACTAAAGGAGGTAAATAACCAATGTTAGTACCTAAACGTGTTAAACACCGTCGTGAATTCCGTGGAAAAATGCGCGGTGAAGCAAAAGGTGGAAAAGAAGTAGCATTCGGTGAATACGGTCTTCAAGCTACAACTAGCCACTGGATCACTAACCGCCAAATCGAAGCTGCTCGTATCGCCATGACTCGTTACATGAAACGTGGTGGTAAAGTTTGGATTAAAATCTTCCCACACAAATCATACACTGCTAAAGCTATCGGTGTGCGTATGGGATCTGGTAAAGGGGCACCTGAAGGTTGGGTAGCACCAGTTAAACGTGGTAAAGTGATGTTCGAAATCGCTGGTGTATCTGAAGAGATCGCTCGCGAAGCGCTTCGTCTTGCTAGCCACAAATTGCCAGTTAAATGTAAATTCGTAAAACGTGAAGCAGAATAAGGAGAAGGCATGAAACTTAATGAAGTAAAAGAATTTGTTAAAGAACTTCGTGGTCTTTCTCAAGAAGAACTCGCGAAGCGCGAAAACGAATTGAAAAAAGAATTGTTTGAACTTCGTTTCCAAGCTGCTACTGGTCAATTGGAACAAACAGCTCGCTTGAAAGAAGTTAAAAAACAAATCGCTCGTATCAAAACAGTTCAATCTGAAGCGAAATAATAGACTAGGGAAGGAGAAATTTCAATGGAACGCAATAATCGTAAAGTTCTTGTTGGACGTGTTGTATCTGACAAAATGGACAAGACAATCACAGTTGTAGTTGAAACAAAACGTAACCACCCAGTCTATGGTAAACGTATTAACTACTCTAAAAAATACAAAGCTCATGATGAAAACAATGTTGCCAAAGAAGGCGATATCGTACGTATCATGGAAACTCGCCCGCTTTCAGCTACAAAACGTTTCCGTCTTGTAGAAGTTGTTGAAGAAGCGGTCATCATCTAATCAAACCTGAAAGGAGAAAACTGAAATGATTCAAACAGAAACTCGTTTGAAAGTCGCAGACAACAGCGGTGCTCGCGAAATCTTGACTATCAAAGTTCTTGGTGGTTCAGGACGTAAATTTGCAAACATCGGTGATGTTATCGTGGCATCTGTAAAACAAGCTACTCCTGGTGGTGCGGTTAAAAAAGGTGACGTTGTTAAAGCAGTTATCGTTCGTACTAAATCAGGTGCTCGTCGTGCTGATGGTTCATACATCAAATTTGACGAAAACGCAGCAGTTATCATCCGTGAAGACAAAACTCCTCGCGGAACACGTATCTTTGGCCCAGTTGCACGTGAATTGCGTGAAGGTGGCTTCATGAAGATCGTGTCACTTGCTCCAGAAGTACTTTAATTTTTAGAAACAAACTAGTCCCCTGGATTTACCTCCAGGGTGCCCTTATGGGCGTAAGAAAAATCAAGGAGAAACCTAATGTTTGTAAAAAAAGGCGACAAAGTTCGCGTAATCGCTGGTAAAGATAAGGGAACAGAAGCTGTTGTCCTTACTGCCCTTCCAAAAGTAAACAAAGTTATCGTTGAAGGTGTTAACATCGTTAAGAAACACCAACGTCCAACTAACGAGCTTCCTCAAGGTGGTATCATCGAAAAAGAAGCAGCTATCCACGTATCAAACGTTCAAGTTTTGGACAAAAATGGTGTAGCTGGTCGTGTTGGTTACAAATTTGTAGACGGTAAAAAAGTTCGCTACAACAAAAAATCAGGCGAAGTGCTTGATTAATCACGAAGGAAAGGAGAAGTATAATGGCAAATCGTTTAAAAGAAAAATATCTTAATGAAGTAGTTCCTGCTTTGACAGAACAATTCAACTACTCATCAGTGATGGCTGTGCCTAAAGTAGATAAGATCGTTTTGAACATGGGTGTTGGTGAAGCTGTATCAAACGCTAAAAGCCTTGAAAAAGCTGCTGAAGAATTGGCACTTATCTCAGGTCAAAAACCACTTATCACTAAAGCTAAAAAATCAATCGCCGGCTTCCGTCTTCGTGAAGGTGTTGCGATCGGTGCAAAAGTTACCCTTCGTGGTGAACGTATGTACGAATTCTTGGATAAATTGGTTTCAGTTTCACTTCCACGTGTACGTGACTTCCACGGTGTTCCAACAAAATCATTTGATGGACGCGGAAACTACACACTTGGTGTGAAAGAACAATTGATTTTCCCAGAAATCAACTTCGATGACGTTGACAAAACTCGTGGTCTTGACATCGTTATCGTAACAACTGCTAACACTGACGAAGAGTCACGTGCATTGCTTACAGGCCTTGGAATGCCTTTTGCAAAATAATATAGGAGGTAAATCTAATGGCTAAAAAATCAATGATTGCTAAGAACAAACGTCCAGCGAAGTTCTCTACTCAAGCTTATACTCGTTGTGAAAAATGTGGTCGTCCACATTCAGTTTACCGCAAATTTAAACTTTGCCGTGTTTGCTTCCGTGAATTAGCTTACAAAGGACAAATCCCAGGTGTTACCAAAGCATCTTGGTAATATCATGATACAAAGAGCGTAACAACCACAGCAAAAATAGGAAATTTGGTGTAGGAGCGATGCTCCAAAACAAATTTATCTTTTTTGCTCAGGTTGTAGCTCGTGTTCAAATAAGAGTTTTCTCATTTGAATGTATCAATACTATCTGAGCCTAGCTCAATCATTAACTAGCAAGTGCAACTTGCAAACTACTAGTAAGAGGAGAAAAACAAAATGGTTATGACTGACCCAATCGCAGACTTCCTAACTCGTATTCGTAATGCTAACCAAGCTAAACACGAAGTACTTGAAGTACCTGCATCAAACATCAAAAAAGGGATTGCTGAAATCCTTAAACGCGAAGGTTTTGTAAAAAACGTTGAAATCATCGAAGATGACAAACAAGGCATCATCCGTGTATTTCTTAAATACGGACCAAACGGTGAAAAAGTTATCACTAACTTGAAACGTGTTTCTAAACCAGGACTTCGTGTCTACAAAAAACGTGAAGACCTTCCAAAAGTTCTTAACGGACTTGGAATTGCTATCCTTTCAACTTCTGAAGGTTTGCTCACTGATAAAGAAGCACGCCAAAAGAATGTTGGTGGGGAAGTTATCGCTTACGTTTGGTAAAATCAAGATACAAAGCTCGTAAAGAACAAAGCAAAATTAGAAAGTTGGAGAAGTTTGTTGACAAACAAGCCAACTTATCTATTTTGCACAGTTCTTAGAGCGTGTTCAGTTCAGTTTTTGAACTAAATAAGTATCTGAACCCCCGTGAAAACTGGCCGTTTAGGCCTGACAATTTAACAGGAGAAAATAAACATGTCACGTATTGGTAATAAAGTTATCGTGTTGCCTGCTGGTGTAGAAATCACTAACAATGACAACGTTGTAACTGTAAAAGGACCTAAAGGAGAACTTACTCGTGAGTTCTCAAAAGATATTGAAATTCGTGTGGAAGGTACTGAAGTAACTCTTCACCGTCCAAACGATTCAAAAGAAATGAAAACTATCCACGGAACTACTCGTGCCCTTTTGAACAACATGGTTATTGGTGTATCAGAAGGATTCAAGAAAGAACTTGAAATGCGCGGGGTTGGTTACCGTGCACAACTTCAAGGATCTAAACTTGTTTTGGCTGTTGGTAAATCTCATCCAGACGAAGTTGAAGCTCCAGAAGGAATTACTTTTGAACTTCCAAACCCAACAACAATCGTTGTTAGCGGAATTTCAAAAGAAGTAGTTGGTCAAACAGCTGCTTACGTACGTAGCCTTCGTTCACCAGAACCATATAAAGGTAAAGGTATCCGTTACGTTGGTGAATTCGTTCGCCGTAAAGAAGGTAAAACAGGTAAATAATGTTGAGTGGTTGATTCTCAACCACCAACCTATTTTCCAACTTTGTGCATAGCACACGATTTAAAACTAAAGAGGTGAAAACTGTGATTTCAAAACCAGATAAAAACAAACTCCGCCAAAAACGCCACCGTCGCGTTCGCGGAAAACTCTCTGGAACTGCTGATCGCCCACGTTTGAACGTATTCCGTTCTAATACAGGCATCTACGCTCAAGTGATTGATGACGTAGCGGGTGTAACGCTCGCAAGTGCTTCAACTCTTGACAAAGAAGTTTCAAAAGGAACTAAAACTGAACAAGCCGTTGCTGTCGGTAAACTCGTTGCAGAACGTGCAAACGCTAAAGGTATTTCAGAAGTGGTGTTCGACCGCGGTGGATATCTATATCACGGACGTGTGAAAGCTTTGGCTGATGCAGCTCGTGAAAACGGATTGAAATTCTAATAGGAGGACACTAGAAAATGGCATTTAAAGACAATGCAGTTGAATTAGAAGAACGCGTAGTTGCTGTCAACCGTGTTACAAAAGTTGTTAAAGGTGGACGTCGTCTTCGTTTCGCAGCTCTTGTTGTTGTTGGTGACCACAACGGTCGCGTAGGATTTGGTACTGGTAAAGCTCAAGAAGTTCCAGAAGCAATCCGTAAAGCAGTAGATGATGCTAAGAAAAACTTGATCGAAGTTCCTATGGTTGGAACAACAATCCCACACGAAGTTCTTTCAGAATTCGGTGGAGCTAAAGTATTGTTGAAACCTGCTGTAGAAGGTTCTGGAGTTGCCGCTGGTGGTGCAGTTCGTGCCGTTGTGGAATTGGCAGGTGTGGCAGATATTACATCTAAATCACTTGGTTCTAACACTCCAATCAACATTGTTCGTGCAACTGTTGAAGGTTTGAAACAATTGAAACGCGCTGAAGAAGTTGCTGCCCTTCGTGGTATTTCAGTTTCTGATTTGGCATAAGAAAGGGGATAAAATGGCTCAAATTAAAATTACTTTGACTAAGTCTCCAATCGGACGCATTCCATCACAACGTAAAACTGTTGTAGCACTTGGACTTGGCAAATTGAACAGCTCTGTTATTAAAGAAGATAACGCTGCTATCCGTGGTATGATCACTGCAGTATCTCACTTGGTAACAGTTGAAGAAGTAAACTAATGAATTTTTAGGGGATGTGCACTATACCATCCCCTAAAACTAGATATAGTCATCTATGATGACGTCGTATAGGCGAGTTGATTGGGGAGACAACCTTTTCTCCCTTATCGGCGCTAGCATTTTACAAAAGAGGAGAAAATAAAAATGAAACTTCATGAATTGAAACCTGCAGAAGGTTCTCGTAAAGTACGTAACCGCGTTGGTCGTGGTACTTCATCAGGTAACGGTAAAACATCTGGTCGTGGTCAAAAAGGTCAAAAAGCTCGTAGCGGTGGCGGAGTTCGCCTTGGTTTTGAAGGTGGACAAACTCCATTGTTCCGTCGTCTTCCAAAACGTGGATTCACTAACATCAACGCTAAAGAATACGCAATTGTGAACCTTGACCAATTGAACGTCTTTGAAGATGGTGCTGAAGTTACTCCAGTTGTTCTTATCGAAGCAGGAATTGTTAAAGCTGAAAAATCAGGTATTAAAATTCTTGGTAACGGTGAGTTGACTAAGAAATTGACTGTGAAAGCAGCTAAATTCTCTAAATCAGCTGAAGAAGCTATCACTGCTAAAGGTGGTTCAGTAGAAGTCATCTAAGAGAGGTGACCTATGTTTTTTAAATTATTAAGAGAAGCTCTTAAAGTCAAGCAGGTTCGATCAAAAATTTTATTTACAATTTTTATCGTTTTGGTCTTTCGTATCGGAACTAGTATTACTGTTCCTGGTGTGAATGCCAATAGCTTGAATGCTTTAAGTGGATTATCCTTCTTAAACATGTTGAGCTTGGTCTCAGGGAATGCCATGAAAAACTTCTCAGTTTTTGCTCTTGGTGTTAGCCCCTATATTACGGCCTCTATCGTTGTCCAACTCTTGCAAATGGATATTTTACCCAAATTTGTAGAGTGGGGTAAACAAGGGGAAGTAGGTCGAAGAAAATTAAATCAAGCTACTCGTTATATTGCTCTAGTTCTCGCTTTTGTGCAATCTATCGGGATTACAGCTGGTTTTAATACTTTGGCTGGAGCTCAATTGTTGAAAACAGCTCTTACTCCACAAGTCTTTATCATGATTGGTATCATCTTAACAGCTGGTAGCATGATTGTGACTTGGTTGGGTGAGCAAATTACAGATAAGGGATACGGAAATGGTGTTTCTATGATTATCTTTGCCGGGATTGTTGCCTCAATTCCAGAGATGATTCAGGGCATCTATGTAGATTACTTTGTGAACGTCCCAAGTAGCCGTATCAACTCATCTATCATTTTCGTAATCATTTTGATAATTACTGTATTGTTGATCATTTATTTTACAACTTATGTTCAACAAGCAGAATACAAAATTCCAATCCAATATACTAAGGTTGCACAAGGTGCTCCATCTAGCTCTTACCTTCCTTTGAAGGTAAACCCTGCTGGAGTTATCCCTGTTATCTTTGCAAGTTCGATTACTGCAGCGCCTGCGGCTATTCTTCAGTTTTTGAGCGCTACAGGTCATGATTGGGCTTGGGTAAGAACAGCACAAGAAATGCTGGCAACAACTTCACCAACTGGTATTGCTATGTATGCTTTATTGATTATTCTCTTTACATTCTTCTATACGTTTGTACAGATTAATCCTGAAAAAGCTGCAGAAAACTTACAAAAGAGCGGTGCCTATATCCACGGAGTTCGTCCTGGTAAAGGTACAGAAGAATATATGTCTAAACTTCTTCGTCGTCTTGCAACTGTTGGTTCTCTCTTCCTTGGTGTGATTTCTATTTTACCGATCGTAGCAAAAGATGTTTTCGGACTTTCAGAAGCAGTTGCTTTTGGAGGAACCAGTCTTTTGATCATTATCTCTACAGGTATTGAAGGAATCAAACAATTGGAAGGTTACCTATTGAAACGTAAGTATGTTGGTTTCATGGACAGAACAGAATAAAAGTATTTACGAAATCAGTAAATACTGAGGGAGTGGAGGTTTAACTCTAACATTAGTGAGAGTTTGGTCTCCCCTCTTCTATTTTGTTTTTAAATAGGGGTGAAAAGACTTTTTGCTTCTATTTAAAAATAAAATAAGGAGATCAAATCATGAATCTTTTGATTATGGGCTTACCTGGTGCAGGTAAGGGAACTCAAGCAGCAAAAATCGTAGAACAATTCCATGTTGCACATATTTCAACAGGTGATATGTTCCGAGCTGCAATGGCAAATCAAACTGAAATGGGTGTTCTTGCTAAGTCATACATTGACAAGGGTGAATTGGTTCCTGATGAAGTTACAAATGGAATCGTAAAAGAACGCCTTTCACAAGATGATATTAAAGAAACAGGATTCTTATTAGATGGTTACCCACGTACAATTGAACAAGCTCATGCCTTGGACAAAACATTGGCTGAACTTGGCATTGAACTAGAAGGTGTTATCAATATTGAAGTGAACCCTGACAGCCTCTTAGAACGTTTGAGTGGCCGTATCATCCATCGTGTAACTGGAGAAACTTTCCACAAGGTCTTTAACCCACCAGTTGACTATAAAGAAGAAGATTACTACCAACGTGAAGATGATAAGCCTGAGACAGTAAAACGTCGTTTGGATGTGAATATTGCTCAAGGGGAACCAATCATTGCTCACTACCGTGCCAAAGGTTTGGTTCATGACATCGAAGGTAATCAAGATATCAATGATGTCTTCTCAGATATCGAAAAAGTATTGACAAATTTGAAATAAAGCGTTTTTCACACTTGCAAAAATCCGCTACAAATGTTATACTGAGATAGTCTGACTTATAATTGTTGTCTCTGTGTCTAGAGGCATCGAATCGAAATTTATGGAGGTGCTTTTGCGTGGCAAAAGACGATGTGATTGAAGTTGAAGGCAAAGTAGTTGATACAATGCCGAATGCAATGTTTACGGTTGAACTTGAAAATGGACATCAGATTTTAGCAACAGTTTCTGGTAAAATTCGTAAAAACTATATTCGTATTTTAGCGGGAGATCGTGTTACTGTCGAAATGAGTCCATATGACTTGACACGTGGACGTATCACTTACCGCTTTAAATAATCGAAAAACTTGGAGGGATAAGAAATGAAAGTAAGACCATCGGTCAAACCAATTTGCGAATACTGTAAAGTTATTCGTCGTAATGGTCGTGTTATGGTAATTTGCCCAGCAAATCCAAAACACAAACAACGTCAAGGATAAGATAGAAAGGAGAAAACATGGCTCGTATTGCTGGAGTTGACATTCCAAATGACAAACGCGTAGTAATCTCATTGACTTATGTTTATGGTATCGGACTTGCAACATCTAAGAAAATTTTGGCAGCTGCTGGAATCTCAGAAGATGTTCGTGTACGTGATCTTACATCAGATCAAGAAGATGCTATCCGTCGTGAAGTGGACGCAATCAAAGTTGAAGGTGACCTTCGTCGTGAAGTAAACTTGAACATCAAACGTTTGATGGAAATCGGTTCATACCGTGGTATCCGTCACCGTCGTGGACTTCCTGTCCGTGGACAAAACACTAAAAACAACGCTCGCACTCGTAAAGGTAAAGCTGTTGCGATTGCTGGTAAGAAAAAATAATATAGGAGGTAAAAGTCTTGGCTAAACCAACACGTAAACGTCGTGTGAAAAAGAATATCGAATCTGGTATTGCTCATATTCACGCTACATTTAATAACACTATTGTTATGATTACTGATGTGCATGGTAATGCAATTGCTTGGTCATCAGCTGGTGCTCTTGGTTTCAAAGGTTCTCGTAAATCTACACCATTCGCTGCTCAAATGGCTTCTGAAGCTGCTGCTAAATCTGCACAAGAACACGGTCTTAAATCAGTTGAAGTTACTGTAAAAGGTCCAGGTTCTGGTCGTGAGTCAGCTATTCGTGCGCTTGCTGCCGCTGGTCTTGAAGTAACAGCAATTCGTGATGTGACTCCAGTGCCACACAATGGTGCTCGTCCTCCAAAACGTCGCCGTGTATAATCATCGCATTACACTGCTTTTCGTTTAAGAGGGAGTAACTAAATGATCGAGTTTGAAAAACCAAATATAACAAAAATTGATGAAAATAAAGATTATGGCAAGTTTGTAATCGAACCACTTGAACGTGGCTACGGTACAACTCTTGGTAACTCTCTTCGTCGTGTACTTCTAGCTTCTCTACCAGGAGCAGCTGTGACATCTATCAATATTGATGGTGTGTTACATGAGTTTGACACAGTTCCAGGTGTTCGTGAAGACGTGATGCAAATCATTCTGAACATTAAAGGAATTGCAGTGAAATCGTACGTTGAAGACGAAAAAATCATCGAACTAGATGTTGAAGGTCCTGCTGAAGTAACAGCTGGTGACATTTTGACAGATAGCGATATTGAAATTGTAAATCCAGATCATTATCTCTTTACAATCGGTGAAGGTTCTTCTCTAAAAGCGACTATGACTGTTAACAGTGGTCGTGGATATGTACCTGCTGATGAAAATAAAAAAGATAATGCACCAGTTGGAACACTTGCTGTAGATTCTATTTATACACCAGTTACAAAAGTCAACTATCAAGTGGAACCTGCTCGTGTAGGTAGCAATGATGGATTTGACAAATTAACCCTTGAAATCTTGACAAATGGAACAATTATTCCAGAAGATGCTTTAGGGCTTTCAGCACGTATCTTGACAGAACATCTTGATTTGTTTACAAATCTTACTGAGATTGCTAAGTCAACTGAAGTGATGAAAGAAGCTGACACTGAATCTGACGACCGTATTTTGGATCGTACGATTGAGGAACTGGACTTGTCTGTGCGTTCATACAACTGTTTGAAACGTGCCGGTATCAATACTGTGCATGATTTAACAGAAAAATCTGAAGCAGAGATGATGAAAGTACGAAATCTTGGACGCAAGAGTTTGGAAGAAGTGAAACTCAAACTCATTGATTTAGGTCTTGGATTAAAAGATAAATAAAGGAGGAATACATGGCTTACCGTAAACTAGGACGCACTAGCTCACAACGTAAAGCAATGCTTCGCGATTTGACAACTGACCTTTTGATCAACGAATCAATCGTGACAACTGAAGCTCGTGCTAAAGAAATCCGTAAAACTGTTGAAAAAATGATTACTCTAGGTAAACGTGGTGATTTGCATGCACGTCGTCAAGCAGCTGCTTTCGTACGTAATGAAATCGCATCTGAAAACTATGATGAAGCAACTGATAAGTACACTTCTACTACAGCACTTCAAAAATTGTTCTCAGAAATCGCACCTCGTTATGCTGAACGTAACGGTGGATACACTCGTATCCTTAAAACTGAACCACGTCGTGGTGATGCAGCGCCAATGGCGATCATCGAATTAGTATAAAATCATCAATTTTGTTGAGTGTTATGATGATGGAGTCTTGTGCTCTTAGTCTAGCTCTGGTCTACCGCTAGGATTTCGGTCCTAGCGGGAACACTCATCATAAGTTGAGATAGTGGACGCTTGTTTACGAAATTGTTTTTTTCCTAAGAACAACTTCGTAAGCAGGCGTTTTTGAGTATTTTAGTTGGAATCATGCTATACTATTTAAGAAGAAATCTGCTGAATGTTCAGGTTTCCTATTTTAAAAAGAATTGGAGTTTGCTTATGAAAGCGATTATAACTGTTGTTGGTAAAGATAAATCTGGAATTGTTGCAGGTGTTTCTGGTAAAATTGCAGAATTGGGTTTGAACATAGACGATATCTCTCAAACTGTTTTGGATGAATATTTCACGATGATGGCTGTCGTCTCTAGTGATAAAAAGCAAGATTTTACTTATCTTCGTAATGAATTTGAAGCTTTTGGGCAAACTTTGAATGTAAAAATCAATATTCAGAGTGCAGCGATTTTCGAAGCTATGTATAATATCTAGGAGGTTATCATGGATATTAGACAAGTTACTGAAACCATTGCCATGATTGAGGAGCAGAACTTTGATATCAGAACCATTACCATGGGGATTTCCCTTTTGGACTGTATCGATCCAGATATCAATCGTGCTGCGGAGAAAATTTATCAAAAGATTACGAGCAAGGCAGCTAATTTAGTGGCTGTTGGTGATGAAATTGCGGCTGAGTTGGGAATTCCAATCGTTAATAAGCGTGTATCGGTGACTCCTATTTCTCTGATTGGGGCGGCGACAGATGCGACAGACTATGTGGTTCTGGCAAAAGCACTTGATAAGGCTGCGAAAGAGATTGGTGTGGACTTTATTGGTGGTTTTTCAGCCTTGGTACAAAAGGGTTATCAAAAGGGAGATGAGATTCTTATCAATTCTATTCCTCGTGCTTTGGCTGAAACGGATAAGGTCTGCTCGTCAGTCAATATAGGCTCAACCAAGTCTGGTATCAATATGACGGCTGTCGCAGATATGGGACGAGTTATCAAGGAAACGGCAACTCTATCTGATATGGGGGCAGCTAAGTTGGTTGTATTCGCTAATGCTGTTGAGGACAATCCATTTATGGCGGGTGCCTTCCATGGTGTTGGGGAGGCAGATGTTATCATCAATGTCGGAGTTTCTGGTCCTGGTGTGGTGAAACGTGCCTTGGAAAAAGTTCGTGGACAGAGCTTTGATGTAGTAGCAGAAACAGTCAAGAAAACTGCCTTTAAAATCACTCGTATCGGTCAATTGGTTGGTCAAATGGCCAGTGAGAGACTGGGTGTGGAGTTTGGTATTGTGGACTTGAGTTTGGCACCAACACCTGCAGTTGGAGACTCTGTGGCACGTGTCCTTGAGGAAATGGGGCTAGAGACAGTTGGTACGCATGGAACGACGGCTGCCTTGGCTCTCTTGAACGACCAAGTTAAGAAGGGCGGAGTTATGGCTTGCAACCAAGTTGGTGGTTTGTCTGGTGCCTTTATCCCTGTTTCAGAGGATGAAGGAATGATTGCTGCAGTGCAAAATGGCTCTCTTAATTTGGAAAAACTAGAAGCTATGACGGCTATCTGTTCCGTTGGTTTGGATATGATTGCCATCCCAGAAGATACTCCTGCTGAAACCATTGCAGCTATGATTGCGGATGAGGCTGCAATTGGTGTCATTAACATGAAGACAACGGCTGTTCGTATCATTCCAAAAGGAAAAGAAGGAGATATGATTGAGTTTGGTGGCCTATTAGGAACTGCACCTGTTATGAAAGTCAATGGGGCTTCGTCTGTCGATTTCATTTCTCGTGGGGGACAAATCCCAGCACCAATTCATAGTTTTAAAAATTAAGAAAATAGGAGAAATTTTAAGTTCTATTTAAGGTTGGATGTGTATACTATAATCATTAAATAAAGACCTCCTAATATTATTTGAAACAGATAACACTGATTTAGTTTGAATTTGATTTTCATCTAATATCTTTATTTAATAGAACTCCTAAACTTTTTCATAATAATCTCCTGCAAAAGTCACCTGTCTGGGTGGCTTTTGTTTTATCATCCATGATATAATAGAAGCAAACGGAGGACGGAAAATGGTAAAAGTACGATTGTATTTGGTACGTCATGGCAAGACTATGTTTAACACGATTGGTCGCGCGCAAGGTTGGAGCGATACTCCTTTAACGGCTGAAGGTGAGCGAGGGATTCAAGAATTAGGAATCGGTTTGCGAGAATCTGGTCTACAGTTTGATCGCGCTTATTCCAGTGATTCTGGCCGCACCATTCAGACAATGGGAATTATTCTTGAAGAACTTGGTTTGCAGGGGAAAATCCCTTATCGCATGGACAAACGTATCAGAGAATGGTGTTTTGGTAGCTTTGACGGAGCTTATGATGGTGATCTTTTCATGGGCATTATTCCTCGTATCTTTAATGTGGATCATGTTCACCAATTGTCTTATGCTGAACTGGCTGAGGGGTTGGTAGAGGTCGATACAGCTGGTTGGGCTGAAGGCTGGGAAAAACTCAGTGGCCGAATCAAGGAAGGTTTTGAAGCGATTGCCAAAGAAATGGAAGAACAAGGTGGGGGCAATGCCCTTGTCGTCAGCCACGGAATGACCATTGGAACCATTGTTTATTTGATTAATGGCATGCATCCGCATGGTCTAGATAATGGTAGCGTGACGATCCTTGAATATGAGGACGGCCAGTTTAGCGTAGAAGTTGTCGGCGACCGTAGTTACCGAGAACTAGGACGTGAGAAGATGGAAGAAGCCTCTATTTAATCAGTCTAGACTTGCTTGTTATGAACTAGGGATTTGATAAGAATATCAAGATAAGAAAAAACAGCCGAGGGTAATCCTTTCGGCTGTTTTTGATGGGGGAAACTAAAGTGTAATGCTGTTGCTTTTAGAGATTTTCATAAACAAGAGCAAGGAACCTACTGTTAGAACAGTCAGGATAGTTGACAAGGCTGCGGCTACACCGTAATTCCCTCTTAGAACCTCTGTATAAATGGCTACAGTCATTGTTCTTGTTTTGACATTGTAGAGGAGGATAGAAGTAGAGAGTTCTGAAATCATTGTGACCCAAGATAGGATGGCTCCAGAAATAATACCAGATAGCATCATTGGAGTTGTAATCTTGGCAAAGGTATTGAGACGGCTACTTCCTAAGCTTTCAGCAGCTTCTTCAATACTTGGGGCTATTTGTTGCAAGCTAGCAACAGATGAGCGAATAGTATACGGTAATCTTCTGACAGATAGGGACATAATTAAGATGAAAGCTGTCCCTGTAATCATAAGAAATCCACTTCCAAATAGACCGGTATTGAAGGAAGAAATGAAGGCAATCCCTAGAACAGTTCCGGGTACAATATAAGGGACCATACTGAGGCTGTCAATTAAGTTTGTAAACAAATTCCGTTTTCTAACGGCTAGGTAGGAGATAAATGTTGCGAATAGGACAACTAGAACTAAGGCAATCAAAGGGATACGAATAGTATTGAAAATAGCAGATCCCATACGATTGAAAGCTACCTTGTAACTGTTTAGAGAATAACCTTTGACAAATACCATACCTGATGTTTTTAGGAAAGAAGTATAAATCAAGTAGACTTGAGGTAGAACAGAGAACAAGATAATTCCGTAGACTGTTGCATAAATGGCAGCCATTTTTCCTTTTGTAGTTTTTTTAGGCTCAATTGGATGGAGCGAATTCATGCTGAAACTGTAGCGGTTTGAGATGTATTTTTGGATAAGGAAGATTGCCAAGGCAATGATAATCGCCATAATTGCTAAAGCAGATGCAAAAGCAGAATTTCCTCCAACCTCGCTAATGAATTGGGTATAAATCAAGACGGGGAAAGTCCGATATCCTTCACCAATCAACATAGGCGTTCCAAAATCTGAGAATGCTCTCATAAACACAAGCAGGGCAGCAGCTAGTAAGGTTGGAACTAGGAGAGGTAAAACAACCGTTACGATACGCTTAAATCCGAAGGACCCCATGCTTTCAGCAGCTTCAAGTAGAGAATTGTCAATACTTTTCATTGTCCCAGCAACGTATAGAAATACCAGTGGGAATAGTTGCAGTGTAAAGACAAGTACAATTCCTTTGAATCCATAAATATCAATAGCTGGAAGATGAAGGGTATTTGTCAGGAATTTAGTAATGACCCCATTTCGTCCCAGCAAGAGAATCCAGGAGTAGGCTCCCACGAAAGGAGCTGACATGGAAGCAATGATAATCAATATTTGAAGAAATTTCTTCCCCTTGAAATCATACATAGAGAAGAGATAAGCTAATAAGGTTCCTACGACTAAGGAAGTGACAGTAGCGGTAATGGAAACCTTGAAACTGTTGACAAGTGTCTCAGAGTAGTAGGCTTTACTAAAGAAAGTGACAAAATTAGCTAGTGAAAATTGTCCCTCATGTATGAGTGCTTGCTTGAGCACGGTAACGATAGGATAAACCAGAAAGACAAGATAGGTAAGAAAGATGAAGAAAGAGGAGGCTGTCCAAATATTTAGTTTTTTACGTTCCATGGTTGACTCCTTTTATCAGGTTTTGCGAACCATCTGCAGAAAAGACGTTTAATTTTTGAGTATTGATTCGTAGACGAATACGATCGCCTTTTTGTAGATCTTCTTCAAAAGTTGATTCTTCGCTAACTTGAATTTTTGAGGCAAAGCCTGTCTCGATGAAATATTCCGTATTTAGTCCAAGATAGACGCTATCGCTAATAGTTCCTTCAATATCTCCAGATTCATCTTTGATAAACTCTTCAGGACGAATGCTTACATGAATGGCTTGCTCCTCAGCCTGATCAAGGGCTGGCATTCGAAGAGCATAGCCATCTGAAAAGACGATATAAGCACCGTCGCTCCGTTTTTCGAGATTGGCAGGGATAATATTTGTGCGTCCGATAAAGGTTGCTACAAACTCATTAGCTGGTTTATGATAGAGTTCTTTTGGCCGACCGATTTGTTGGATGACTCCGTCTTTCATAACAGCAATTTGGTCTGAAATAGCCATAGCTTCTTCTTGGTCGTGGGTCACATAAACAGTTGTAATTCCCACTTCGTGTTGGATTTCTCGAATGGCTTGACGCATATCCAAGCGAAGTTTGGCATCTAGGTTGCTAAGCGGCTCGTCCATGAGGAGAACACTTGGATTAACAGCTAAGGCGCGTGCCAAGGCGACACGTTGTTGTTGTCCACCACTGAGTTTATCGGGCTTCCGATCCGCATATTGAGCAATTTGCATGAGTTCAAGATATTTATTGGTTTGTTGAATCAATTCTTCTTTTGGAACCTTCTTTTGCTTGAGACCAAAAGCGACATTATCTCGGACAGTCAAATGTGGGAAAATAGCGTAGTTTTGGAAAACCATCCCGATATTGCGTTTGCTGGGTTCCATATTATTGATTTTTGTATCATCGAAGTAAAATTCTCCACCTTCGATACTGTTGAAACCTGCAATCATACGAAGAAGGGTCGTTTTCCCACACCCTGAAGGTCCAAGAAGGGTAAAGAGACTTCCTTTTGGAATTGTAATGTTCAAATTCTCAATAACAGAGACATCGTGGTAGATTTTTTTGGCGTTAATAATTTTGATCTCACTCATAGTGAACCTCTTTTACTGTTTAGATTGGATATCTGTAAAGACTTCGTTGTATTTCTTAACGATATCTGACTTATTCTTGATGACATAATCATAATCTTCAGTGAGTGTTTTGATTTTGTCAATTGGTTTCATGTTTTCGCTTGTTTTGGCATTTTTACGAACAGGACGGTTAGTAGTGGTTGTACCAAGTGTATCTTGTACTTCTTGAGAGATAATAAAATCGATAAATTTCTTGGCATTTTCCATATTTTTTGCTTTTTTAACGATAGCAGCACTAGCAGGTAGGAAGACGGTTCCTTCTTTTGGATAGACTACCTTGATATTAGCTCCGTCATTTAAGAGTTTAACTGCTGGATCTTCATAAGAGAGACCAACAGCCATTTCTCCGTCAGCGACTGCTTTATAGACACCAGATGAGCTTGAACCGATTTTACCATCAATAAGTGTGAAGAGATCTTTTACATAAGACCAAGCTTTATCGTCTTTGTAACCACCTTGAGCTTGTAGCATATTTGTTAATTGAGCAAAGGCGCTAGAAGAGTTTGCTGGGTCAGCAGTTGCGATTTTTCCTTTTAGTTCAGATTTGAGAAGGTCGCTATATCCTTCGATGTTCATGCCTTTCGTTAAATCGGGATTGACGATTAAAACACTACCATCTAGTGTATAAGGTGTGGAGTAGCCAGTTGTGTTTTGATATTCTTTGATAACATTATCATTTTCTTTTGAAGTATAGTTTTCAAAGAGTTCTCCGTGGGTAGCATATTGTGTATAAGAACCACCAAAGATGACATCAGCTACAGGAGCTTCTTTTTCTGACTCTAGTTTTTTGAAAAGTTCTCCAGTACCAGCTTGAATCAGTTCTACTTTGATACCATATTTTTCTTCAAAGGCAGGAATAGTTGCTCCGATTAAGCCCTCTGAGTTTGGTGAATAAACGACTAGCGAACCGCCGTCTCCTTTATCAGATGAACCGCCATCGGCAGAGTCATTAGAAGAACAAGCAGCAAGACCAAAAAGAGCTAGTCCGCAAGCAGCATAATACATCCATTTCTTTTTCATGATGGATACCTCCGTTGTGTTATTTAAGTTTATTTTAAAACAATGTAAGCGTTTTTAAAACCGATAATTCTATTCTATTAGAGTAAAATTCTCTACAAAAACGGAAGTAATCTTTTGATTTTATAGCAGGGTTTGACAGTTAATCACTGTTAAGTCAAATTTTATTTTTTAGATTGGATATCTGTAAAAATGTCATTGTACTTTTTAAGAATAGCAGATTTGTTCTTGATGACATAATCTGAATCTTCAGTGGCAACATTGATTTCTGTCATAGCCTTCATATTTTTATTGGTTTTAGCATTTTTACGAATAGGTCTAATTGTAGTTTCAGTTCCTAGCTTATCTTGGATTTCTTGAGAAAGGAGGAAATCGATAAATTTCTTAGCGTTTTCCATATGTTTGGCATTTTTGACGATAGCCGCGTTACCAGGTAAAAAGACGGTTCCTTCTTTTGGATAAATGACTTTTACATCAACTCCATCATTTAAGAGTTTTAAGGCAGGGTCTTCATAGGTGAGTCCAACAGCCATTTCCCCATCGGCGACAGCTTTGTAAACATTTGAAGAGCTAGATGCAATTTTTCCATCTACTAGAGTAAATAGATTTTTCACATAGGTCCAAGCTTGTTCATTTTCGTATCCACCTTGATCTACAAGCATGTTTGTTAATTGTGCAAAGGCGCTAGATGCGTTACTTGGATCAGCAGTAGCCATTTTTCCTTTTAATTTAGGGTTGAGCAGATCATTGTAGCCTTCAATTTTAATATCTTTTGTAAGGGCTGAATTGGCAATGATGACACTGACATCAAGTGTGTAAGGTGTGTAGAAACCTGTTTTATTTTGATATTCAGGGATTATCTGGTCGTTCTCTTGAGAAATATAAGGTTCAAAAAGTTTTTCGTTAGAAGAGAAGAGAGCGTAGGAGCCTCCGAAAATGACATCGGCTACTGGGGATTCTTTTTCGGCCTCAGCTTTTTTGAACAATTCACCCGTGCTGGCTTGTACTAAATCAACCTTAATACCATATTTTTCTTCGAAGGCAGGTATTGTCTCTTCGATAAGGTCTTCAGGGTTAGGCGAGTAGACAACCAAAGTGTTATCTGAATCTTTTTCAGAGCTAGTTTCCGCTTCTATAGGAGAAGAACATCCTGATAAAGAAAGGAATATCCAGCTAAAATAGAGAAAGAATAGTATTTTTTTCATAAGTATCTCCTTTTTTACGAACATTTTCTCTACCTAGATTATTAATGTTTTTAAATTGTAGAGTCCTACAGGATATAATAAAAACCTTAAAGAAATCTAAAATGGGAAATAGGAAATGGGTATCTCGAGCAAGGATGGGTACATTGTAACTGGGATTTCGATGGCAATTCTCTTCAAAGCATGTCATTTTATCTGTGATTTCAAAGCTAAGATTTGAGCAGCTTGTAGCGAGTTTCCTAGTTTGCTCTAGTATAAGTACAAAATAAAAAGATTGCCTGAGTTGAGCAATCCGTTTACATCAATGGTTTTTATCCATGAGTTTTAATTCTTTTGGAGAAATATGGAGATACTTTTTAAAAACTTTGGCAAAATATTTATAGTCTGAAAATCCAACTTGTTCAGAGATATCGCTTAAGGGAGAACTAGGGGACTCAGCCATTTTATCTATAGCTTGCTTGAGGCGGTAGCGTAAGATATATTCATTTAGCGTCATTGGGAAGTCTTCTTTGATAACCTTATATAGATAACTTTCGCTATACCCTAGATTCTCTGCAATGCTAGAAATGGTAAAGTGCATACAGTAGTGTTGGTGCACAAATTCAAGAATTTGCTGAATGATTTGGTTTTGTGTATCAATTTGTTGGATAGAGGTGAGTAAAGTTTGATATTCTTTTAAAAAAGTAGTTTCTTGACGAGTGCTAACTTGTAATCGCAAAATAATTTTTTGAAGACATTCTGTCAACTCCTTGGTATCAATTGGTTTGGATAAGAAATCAACTGCCCCATATTGCATGGCTTTTTTAGCATTTTGAAAATCGTTATAACCTGATAAGATAACTTTTTCATAGGAGAGAGTACGAGTGGCTTCAAACATCATAAAAGCATCCATAATTGGCATTGTGATGTCTGTTAAGACAATATGAGGTTCTTTTTCTTGGATGAGTTTCATTCCCTCTTGACCGTGACTGGCAGTTCCTACGACTTGGATACCTAAGGCAGAGTAGTCTACGGCAATCTCTAGCCATTTTCGAATGAGGTGTTCGTCTTCTACGATAATGAGCTTAAACATGAGTTAGTCCTTTCGTTATAAATTTGACCCAAGTTTCTCCTTGGCGATTGACTCCTAAATCTAGCTGGACATCAGAAAAGAAATTGCTCAATCGTTTATAGCTGTTAACGATGCCATGCTGGGTATGAGGGCTTTCTAAAGAGTCTAAAATAGCGAGTCTCTCTTGTTTTGTGAGTCCTCCAGCATTATCCTTGACTAAAAAAGTCAGAGAATCTGCTTCCAAGGTAATTTGGATATCAATATGAAGATCAATACGGTATTGCATCCCATATTTTATAGCATTTTCTACGAGAGGAAGCAAGAAAAGCTTAGGTATAGGCTGATTATCAACAGTTTTTGGGCAGACAATATCATAGGAGAAGTGCTCGAAACGAATCTTATGAATCATAAGGTAATCTTCTATAATCTTTAAATCTTGGCAAATGGTTGTTTCTTTTTCTAAATCGGTGATACTGTAGCGAAGAATGCGCGTGAGATTTTGAATCAGGTCTTGTGTGAGAGCTGCATCCATTAAAGAAGTGATTTTAATCGTTTCAAGTGTATTGTAGAGAAAATGAGGATTGAACTGAGCTTCCAGCATTTTTCTTTCAAAAATCCACTTTTCTTTTTCTATGGTTAGCATTTTTTGATGAAGTTGATCTAATTCGTACAACATATTGTTGATTTTTTCTGCCATAAACTCAAACTCATCACCTGTTTGTAGAGAAAGCCTTTTTTCTGCTTGTTTAGGAATTTCTTGAAGTTGGTAAACCAAACTTTCAATAGGAACAGCATTGTGTGTGGCAATCTTATGAGCAATTCGCCTTGCTTGCCAGAAGTAGAGGAAGAATATACATAAGGTGAGAATGGAGGCTAGACCAAGTAAGCTAGGAATGGGAAAAAAGGATTGAAAAGTATAGATTGAAAAAATAGCACCGACTTTTTCTTTTTGAACAATAAGCGGTTCATTCGCATACCAGTGGGTGCGAGAGTGTAGGAGTTTTTCATCAAATTTTTCAAGAGTGGAAAGAGTAAACTGATTTGTATTGTTAGAGAATATATTTCCAAAGCTATCGGTAATGATGTATTTGGAATTTATAATTGGAAAACTGGAGATAAAGTCATTCTCATTTACGAAAACGATCGTATAGGCTATAACTCGTTGGTTTTTAAGTAGTGGTTTGATAAAGAGCGCGTAATGTTGTTTGTCTGAAGAGAGTGCAATTTTTTCTGTCACTTTATCTTGAGAAGGATTTTGAATGAGCAGTTTTAGATAGTAGGGTGATAAAATACTTTCTTGGTGATTTCGATTGGTACTGAATAGTAATTCACCTGTATCACTTAGGATAATGAGGTCAGAACTAAGTTTTAATTTAGCTTTTGTCTCGTAAAATAAGCTAAAGACTTCTCGCTCTGTGTGTTTACCATCCAAAAATCCAGGAATCATTTTATGGTTCATAGTAGTCAGGAGCTCATTATTTGCTTCTTTCATTTCTTGAACCTGTTTGACAATCTGTCTCGTATCTTTGGAGAGTTGTTGCTTTTGTAAAAAATAGGAAAAACCAAAAAGTAAAATGAGTAGTAAAAGAGAGGTCACAAAGGCTGCTATAGAGCTTCTATGGAGAATTTCTTTTTGGAGAGATTTTTTAAAAGAATGAGACATCCGCTACCTCCTTGGAAGGGTTTTCTGTTATAAGTATAGCAGTTTAAAAATTCTAGAGCAAGGTAAAATAGAAAAGTATAGAATAGAACGAGACCAAATTCCCTCAAAAATGGTATAATAGTAACATCACAAAATTGGAGAGAGACCATGAGTTTTTACAATCATAAAGAAATTGAGCCTAAGTGGCAGGGCTACTGGGCAGAACATCATACATTTAAGACAGGAACAGATGCATTAAAACCGAAGTTTTATGCTCTTGATATGTTCCCTTATCCGTCTGGAGCAGGTCTGCACGTAGGACACCCAGAAGGTTATACTGCAACCGATATCCTCAGCCGTTACAAACGTGCGCAAGGCTACAATGTCCTTCATCCAATGGGATGGGATGCTTTTGGTTTGCCTGCAGAGCAATACGCTATGGATACTGGTAATGACCCAGCAGAATTTACAGCTGAAAACATTGCCAACTTCAAACGCCAAATCAATGCGCTTGGATTTTCTTACGACTGGGATCGTGAAGTCAATACCACAGATCCAAATTACTACAAGTGGACACAATGGATTTTCACTAAGCTTTACGAAAAAGGCTTGGCCTATGAAGCGAAAGTGCCAGTAAACTGGGTTGAAGAGTTGGGAACAGCCATCGCCAACGAAGAAGTCCTTCCTGACGGAACTTCTGAGCGTGGAGGTTATCCAGTTATCCGCAAACCGATGCGTCAATGGATGCTTAAAATCACGGCTTATGCAGAACGCTTGCTCAACGACTTGGATGAGTTGGATTGGCCAGAGTCTATCAAGGACATGCAACGCAACTGGATTGGGAAATCAACTGGCGCCAATGTAACCTTCAAAGTTAAGGGAACAGACAAGGAATTCACAGTCTTTACCACTCGTCCTGACACCCTTTTCGGTGCGACTTTCACTGTCTTGGCTCCTGAGCATGACTTGGTTGACGCTATCACAAGCCCAGAGCAAGCAGAGGCTGTAGCAGACTACAAACACCAAGCTAGTCTGAAATCAGACTTGGCTCGTACAGATCTTGCTAAAGAAAAAACAGGAGTTTGGACTGGTGCTTATGCCATCAACCCTGTAAACGGCAAGGAAATTCCAATCTGGATTGCAGACTATGTTCTTGCTAGTTATGGAACAGGTGCGGTAATGGCTGTTCCTGCCCACGACCAACGTGACTGGGAATTTGCCAAACAATTTGACCTTCCAATCGTAGAAGTGCTTGAAGGTGGAAACGTTGAAGAAGCTGCCTACACAGAAGATGGACTTCATGTTAATTCAGACTTCCTAGATGGATTGAACAAAGAAGCTGCTATTGCTAAGATTGTGGCTTGGTTGGAAGAAAAAGGCTGTGGTCAGGAGAAGGTGACCTACCGTCTTCGCGACTGGCTCTTTAGCCGTCAACGTTACTGGGGTGAACCAATTCCAATCATTCATTGGGAAGATGGAACTTCAACAGCTGTTCCTGAAAGTGAATTGCCACTTGTCTTGCCTGTAACCAAGGATATCCGTCCTTCAGGTACTGGAGAAAGTCCACTAGCTAACTTGACAGACTGGCTTGAAGTGACTCGTGAAGATGGTGTCAAGGGTCGTCGTGAAACAAACACCATGCCACAATGGGCTGGTTCAAGCTGGTATTACCTCCGCTATATTGACCCACATAACACTGAGAAATTGGCCGATGAGGACCTCCTCAAACAATGGTTGCCGGTAGATATCTACGTGGGTGGAGCAGAGCATGCCGTTCTTCACTTGCTTTATGCTCGTTTCTGGCACAAATTCCTTTACGACCTTGGTGTTGTTCCAACAAAAGAGCCATTCCAAAAACTCTTTAACCAAGGCATGATTTTGGGAACAAGCTACCGTGACCACCGTGGGGCTCTTGTGGCGACTGATAAGGTTGAAAAACGTGACGGTTCTTTCTTCCATGTGGAAACAGGGGAAGAGTTGGAGCAAGCACCAGCCAAGATGTCTAAATCTCTTAAGAACGTTGTCAACCCAGATGACGTAGTGGAACAATACGGTGCCGATACTCTTCGTGTCTATGAAATGTTCATGGGCCCACTTGATGCTTCAATCGCTTGGTCTGAAGAAGGTCTGGAAGGAAGCCGTAAATTCCTAGACCGTGTTTACCGTTTGATTACGATTAAGGAAATCGTTGCGGAAAACAATGGCGCTCTTGACAAGGTCTACAATGAAACAGTCAAATCTGTCACAGAGCAAATCGAGTCTATGAAATTCAACACAGCTATTGCCCAACTCATGGTCTTTGTCAACGCCGCTAACAAGGAAGACAAGCTCTATGTGGACTACGCTAAAGGCTTTATCCAATTGATCGCCCCATTTGCGCCTCACTTGGCAGAAGAACTCTGGCAAACAGTGGCAGCAACAGGTGAATCAATTTCTTATGTCGCTTGGCCAACATGGGACGAAAGCAAATTGGTTGAAGACGAAATCGAAATCGTTGTCCAAATCAAAGGAAAAGTTCGTGCCAAACTCATGGTCGCTAAAGACCTATCACGCGAAGAATTGCAAGAAATTGCTCTAGCGGATGAAAAAGTCAAAGCAGAGATTGACGGTAAGGAAATCGTGAAAGTGATTGCGGTGCCGAATAAACTCGTTAATATTGTAACGAAGTAACCAATTTATTTGTTGGTTTCAAACTCAGACTGTCTGAGCTAACTAAACTCGTCAATATCGTTGTGAAATAAGATAGGAATCCTTCAGAGTAGAATCTGGGGGATTTTTTGAATGAAAAATATAATTCTGTTTCCAGCATCTTACCACTTAATCTCTCATTTTAACCACTTATCTCGAAAGTCGATTTTTCTTTCATACTTTTTGTTAAACTAGTGAGATAAAAGGAGGGAAGAAATATGATTTTACAAGCTAAACATTTGAGCAAATGGTACGGTAATCATATGGCTGTTGACGATATTCAGTTAGAGTTTGAAAAAGGGAGTTTTAATGCTATTTTGGGTCCCAATGGTGCAGGAAAATCAACCACCATTTCCATGTTAATCGGTTTGAAAAAGCCTACAAAAGGTCAGATTCGATATGCGCCAAATACGAAAATCGGAGTTGTTTTTCAAGCTAGTGTACTGGATGAGATGTTGACGGTTAGGGAAAATCTTACGATTCGTGCTCAACAGTATAAGGAGATTGCAGCAAGTCGTGTGGATGATTTGATCCATCAACTGGGTTTGACTGCTTTCCAGAAACAACTATATGGGACTTTGTCAGGTGGGCAAAAACGTAGGGTTGATATTGCGCGTGCTCTTCTTTCACAGCCAGATATTCTTTTCTTAGATGAACCAACGACAGGTCTAGATATTCAGACTCGCAAAGCCATTTGGGATTTACTGTCTCGACTACAAAAGGATGAAGGGATGACTATTATCTTAACGACTCATTATCTGGATGAAGCGGATGAAGCGGATCAGATCTATATCGTTGATCATGGGAAAGTGATTGCGCAAGGTTCTGCGACGGCTATTAAAAGTCAGTATGCATCTAATATCCTAAAAATTCGTTTTAAGGAAATGAAGGATTTAGAAAAGTTGCTACAGACTGGAATGACAGTAAAGGAAGAAAATGAGTTGGAATATCTTTTTTATCCAAGGACATCACTGGAAGCTATTGAATATTTGGCAAAAGTACGAGAAGAAATTGATTCTTTTGAGTTTCGTCCAGGTACCATGGATGATGCCTTTATTGCACTTACAGGAAGAGAGGTTCGCTAATGTTAGCTTTATTGAAACGGAATTTTATCTTATATTTTCGTAATCGTTCAGGAGTATTTTTCTCATTATTGGGGGCATTGATTTCCTTCCTCCTTTATATCATTTTTTTGCAGAAGAACTTGACAGATGCTTGGTCCCAACTCCCTGATAATACGAACCTTTTAAATAACTGGCTGATGGGTGGGACCTTGGCTGTGACTGGGATTACAACCAGTTTTACGGCTCTTACACAAATGGTACAGGATCGTGAAAATCAAGTGGATCAAGATCTCTTCTTGACAGATTTAGGTAGCTGGGGTTTACAGGTGTCCTATCTAATCAGTAGTATTGCCATCTCTTTTGTCATGCAGGTGTTTATGTTTGCTGTTATGGGGCTTTATTTTAAAGAAAGTCCAGTTATCAGTCATTTACCGGAAATTGCTTTGATTATGTTGTTAAGTAGTCTGCTTTCAAGTTTGATAAATATTCTCTTGATTTATCGTTTTCAATCTGTAGATAGTCTTGGCAAACTGGCAACTATAGTGGGAACTGCTTCTGGATTTTTAGTAGGAACTTATGTCCCTATTGGAGTTTTACCTGATTTTGCACAGATTATCATGAAGTGTACCCCTGCAACTTATATTGCTTCTCTTTATCGACAAATTTTAATGAAAGAGTACTTAGAGACCGCATTTACAGGAAATAGCAGATTGTTAAAGGAATTTCAAGAAAAAATGGGAATCCAAATCAACTGGCAAGAACTATTGACAAAGGAAGAGACATACTTTATAGTGGTTATTATCAGTCTCGTCGCTATTCTTCTTTGGCTTTTATTTGTTAAAGTGTTTAGCAAGAGAAAATAAAGGTATATTGGAGAGAAAATGAAGATTCGTTTTGAAATGAAGGCAGAGTTTTCAGAAAAGGACCCACAGATTGTAATTCAGGCAGCTCAGTTAACCGACCAAGCAAGGGAAGTCATGGAGTATTTAGAACAATTTTCAACGACCAATCAGGTGGTCATTCCTATTCGAACGGATGATCATCTGGTTATGGTGAAAATTGAGGATCTTATTCTAGCAGATATCGATAAGAACTTGTTAACCATTTATACGGTAGACGGGATTTATAAAACTAAGGAAACATTGATAAACTTTCAGAATCGGATTAATCGGCGTAACTTTATACAGATATCACGCCATTCAATTATAAACATTGACCACTTAGAATCGTTATCAGATAGCTTTTCAGGGAACATGATGGCTAAAATGACTCGGGGCATCAAATCTAGTGTGAGTCGGAAATACGTTAAGTCCTTAATGAATTATTTAGGTTTATAGGAGAAAATCATGAAACGATTAATTGATTATTTTGTATCGGGAATGCGCACGGCTTCCTTCTTTTATTTGAGTATGATGTTATTAGCTCAGTGTTATCCAGGTATTACCTATCCTGAACCAATGATAAAAAATATTCTAGCTCTGTTTTTAATGGGTGGAATTATGGGGGTATTGACTTTAATACTTGAAAAGCTAGAGTTTCTTGCTTTTAGTATACGTGTAGGAGTTCATTTATTAGTGACAGCTACTATTTTAGTATTGACCTCTCTATTTTTTGGTTGGGGTTCAGCCTTGTGGAGTCCCTTGCTTTGGTTCTTTTTCTTGTTAATTTATGGATTGATATGGTTGTATCAAATCTGGCAAACTCACAAACTCACCCAACGAATTAATCAAGCCTTAGAGGATAAAAGACAGAAAACGGGTCACTAATATAGTGTTGAGGATGAAGCTTGAAGACAGTGCCAGTTTCCAAAGAGAACAATTTGTGATATAGTATTTTCAGCGTAAAACAAGGAGAAGAAAAATGCCAGTAAACGAATATGGTCAGATGATTGGTGAGTCAATGGAGGGTTATACACCCGGTGCACTGCCTTCTATTGATTTCTTAGAAGGGCGTTATGCTCGAATAGAGGCTCTTTCAGTGGAAAAGCATGCGAGGGATTTGCTAGCTGTTTATGGCCCTGATACGCCTCAGGAGATGTGGACCTACCTTTTTCAGGAGCCAGTGGCAGATATGGAGGAGCTGGTTACCCTTTTAAATCAGATGTTGGCTCGTAAGGACCGTTTTTACTATGTAATCATAGACAAGGCGACTGGTAAGGCTTTGGGAACTTTTTCTCTCATGCGCATTGACCAGAATAACCGAGTAATAGAAGTCGGAGCAGTCACTTTTTCTCCAGTGCTCAAGGGGACACGGATAGGAACAGAAGCCCAGTATCTCCTAGCTCGCTATGTCTTTGAAGAACTCAACTATCGTCGCTATGAGTGGAAATGCGATGCTTTTAACCTGCCATCCAGACGAGCTGCGGAACGTTTGGGCTTTGTCTATGAAGGAACCTTCCGTCAGGCAGTGGTTTATAAGGGACGTACAAGGGATACGGATTGGTTGTCTATGATTGATAAGGACTGGCCTCAAGTCAAATCTCGTTTGGAAACATGGTTGCGTCCTGAAAACTTTGATAAAAATGGACGGCAGTACGAGAGCTTGAGAGAACTCTAATAGGTGATGATATGATTAGCGTTAGAAAGCAAGATGTTGTCAAGTTAGAAGATGTTTTACATCTCTATCAGGCTGTCGGTTGGACAAATTATACAAATCAACCTCAGATGCTGGAGCAGGCCTTATCTCATTCATTAGTGATTTATGTGGCACTTGATGGTGATGCTGTGGTGGGCTTGATTCGTTTGGTTGGAGATGAATTCTCATCAGTATTGGTTCAGGATTTAATCGTTTTACCTATCTATCAGCGTCAAGGGATTGGTAGTCTCTTGATGAAAGAGGCTTTAGAGGATTACAAAGATGCTTATCAAGTCCAGCTGGTGACAGAACAGACAGAAAAAAACGTGGGATTTTATCGTTCTTTGGGTTTTGAAGCCTTATCTACCTATGATTGTATAGGAATGACTTGGATAAACAGAGAAAAATAATAAAACTTGTTTTTTCTTAAGCAAAGTTTAAGGCTAGTCTAGTATTATATAGTCATTAAATAAAGACCTCCTAACTTTATTTAATGAAATCCTAAAACTTTTTTCATCATAATCTCCTAATGAAGTCACCCAATCAGGTGGCTTTTTTCGTGGGTAGGTGATGGTGATAGAGTTTTTTTGCAAAAAAATAGTAAAATTTGAGAAAAGTTAAGCTAGTTTTAAGCTTCGCCTTGTATCATATAGTTATTAAATAAAGACCTCCTAACTTTATTTAATAAAATCCTAAACTTTTCTTTTTCATAATAATCTCCCTTAACTCCACCCAATCAGGTGGAGTTTTTTGGCTCTATTTCAGGCTTTTGGGGACTATTCTAAAAATACTTTTTCGATATTTTTCGGCATTTTTTGGATTTTTGTCGGGGAATTGTCGGGGACTTTTTGAGGTTTTGTCGGGGACTTTTTAGCGAATATGACTAAGAAATAGGTCTGTTGTCGCTTCAGTTACTTCAACCTCAATTTGATTGCAAGTGTCTGTGAATTGAAGTGTTAGAACTGCTGTAATAATGCTCTTGGTTGTCAAGGCGTGGTGCATCATATTGTTGTACGGAGGTTAAAGAGAATGTAAACCTTTGACAAAATTCGTGAACTGTGAGATAATAAAAGGGAATTAAGTATTGTGTCTATATCATAGGCTAGAAAAGACCCCAAGCTCACGTCCAAATAAGCTTGGGGTCTTTTTGACACTATTTGTCCTTGTTTAGCCATTTATCGACTATCCGAAGAACGACACCGACCACAATTGGTCCGATGATAGTTTTAAGTATTGTATCCATCATGGGCTATCTCACCTCCTTTCGCAGGCGGTGTAGAAGTGCCGTATGATATTATACCACATACGTGCTAAACTTAGGAGTCACCAATCCAGTGGCTTTTTTGTTTGTGGCTTGGATTTTTGATATAATAGAGCCATGAGTAGAATTTTAGATAATGAGATAATGGGGGATGAGGAGTTAGTAGAACGCACACTCCGTCCTCAGTATTTACGTGAATATATTGGGCAGGATAAGGTTAAGGACCAGCTTCAAATCTTTATAGAAGCTGCCAAAATGCGGGATGAAGCGCTGGATCATGTGCTTTTATTTGGCCCTCCAGGCTTGGGAAAAACGACCATGGCTTTTGTTATTGCCAACGAACTAGGTGTCAATCTCAAGCAGACTTCGGGTCCAGTCATTGAAAAAGCCGGTGATTTGGTAGCGATTTTGAATGACTTAGAACCGGGGGATGTCCTTTTTATTGATGAGATTCATCGCTTGCCTATGTCAGTGGAAGAGGTGCTTTATAGTGCTATGGAGGACTTCTACATTGATATCATGATTGGGGCTGGTGAAGGCAGTCGCAGTGTTCATTTGGAGTTGCCACCTTTTACCTTGATTGGTGCGACGACTCGGGCTGGCATGCTTTCCAATCCTTTACGGGCACGTTTTGGGATTACAGGTCATATGGAGTATTATGCCCATGCTGACTTGACGGAAATTGTCGAGCGGACGGCAGATATTTTTGAGATGGAAATCACTCATGAGGCAGCGTCTGAGTTGGCTCTACGTAGTCGTGGAACTCCCCGTATTGCCAATCGTCTCCTTAAGCGCGTGCGCGATTTTGCTCAGATTATGGGGAATGGGGTTATCGATGATCTTATTACCGATAAGGCCTTGACCATGCTGGATGTTGACCATGAAGGTCTGGACTATGTGGATCAAAAAATCCTTCGTACCATGATTGAGATGTACGGTGGTGGTCCTGTCGGATTAGGAACTCTTTCTGTCAATATCGCTGAAGAGCGTGAGACGGTGGAGGACATGTACGAACCCTACCTCATCCAAAAAGGCTTTATCATGCGGACGCGGTCTGGACGGGTGGCGACTGCTAAGGCATATGAGCATTTAGGTTATGAATACAGTGAAAAATAAGCAAGAAATTCTAGAGGCTTTTAGAGAAAATCCGGATATGATGGCTATTTTGACGATCATCCGAAATCTTGGTCTGAAAGACTCGTGGTTGGCAGCAGGTTCTGTCAGAAATTTCATCTGGAATCTCTTGTCAGACACCCCCCCTTTTGACCATGAAACAGATGTAGATGTGATTTTCTTTGATCCAGATTTTTCTTATGAGGAAACCTTATTACTGGAGAAAAAGCTACGAGAGGACTTTCCTCAGTATCAGTGGGAATTGAAAAATCAGGTCTATATGCACCAGCATAGCCCTCATACTGCTCCCTATACCAGTTCCCGTGATGCTATGAGTAAGTATCCAGAACGGTGTACAGCGATTGGACTGCGCTTGAATGAAGAATTCGCTTTAGAACTCTTTACTCCTTATGGTCTCGAGGATATTTTGAATTTTCAAGTTCGTCCAACTCCTCATTTCATAGAAAATGAAGACCGAATGGAACTTTACCAAATACGTCTATCCAAGAAAAAGTGGCAGGAGAAATGGAAAAATTTGATTTTTAAAAATACTTAAGGAAACTTTAAGCTAGGAAGTGTATACTAAGTTCATAAGTTAAGAAGACCTTAACTTAAACTCCTAAAACTTTTTCATAATAATCTCCCTATAAAAAATAAAGTCGCCCAATCAGGCGGCTTATTTTTTTGAAAAATGGGCTTGGTGCCTGAGAATAATACTCAATGAAAATCAAAGTGCAAACTAGGAAGCTAGCCGCAGGTTGCTCAAAACACTGTTTTGAGGTTGCAGATAGAGCTGACGTGGTTTGAAGAGATTTTCGAAGAGTATAAATAGCTTAGTGATAGAAGAAAATGGGGAAATATGGTATAATGAAACGATAGATTTTTGAATAGGAATAAGATCATGTTTGGATTTTTTAAGAAAGATAAGGCTGTGGAAGTAGAGGTTCCGACCCAGGTTCCTGCTCATATCGGTATCATCATGGATGGGAATGGCCGTTGGGCTAAAAAACGTATGCAACCACGGGTCTTCGGTCACAAGGCGGGTATGGAAGCATTGCAAACTGTGACTAAGGCAGCCAACAAGCTAGGCGTCAAGGTGATTACGGTCTATGCTTTTTCTACGGAAAATTGGACCCGTCCAGATCAGGAAGTCAAGTTTATTATGAACTTGCCAGTAGAGTTTTATGACAATTATGTCCCGGAATTGCATGCCAATAATGTTAAGATTCAAATGATTGGGGAGACAGATCGCCTGCCTAAGCAAACCTTTGAAGCTTTAACCAAGGCTGAGGAATTGACTAAGAACAACACAGGATTGATTCTTAATTTTGCCCTCAACTATGGTGGACGTGCTGAGATTACACAGGCGCTTAAGTTGATTTCCCAGGATGTTTTAGATGACAAAATCAACCCAGGTGACATCACAGAGGAATTGATTGGCAACTATCTCTTCACCCAGCATTTGCCTAAGGATGTACGAGATCCGGACTTGATTATCCGTACTAGTGGAGAATTACGTTTGAGTAATTTCCTTCCATGGCAGGGGGCCTATAGTGAACTCTATTTTACAGATACCTTGTGGCCTGACTTTGACGAAGTAGCCTTGCAGGAAGCCATTCTTGCCTACAATCGTCGTCATCGCCGATTTGGAGGAGTTTAGGAGGAGATATGACAAAGGATTTACAAAAAAGAACCTTGTTCGCAGGGATTGCCCTGGCTATTTTCCTACCGATTTTGATGATTGGGGGACTCTTGCTTCAGATAGCAATTGGAATTATAGCCATGCTAGCCATGCATGAACTTTTGAAGATGAGAGGTTTAGAGACCATGACTATGGAGGGGCTCTTGACCCTCTTTGCAACCTTTGCCCTGACCATTCCCTTGGAGAATTACCTGACTTTTTTGCCAGTTGATGGGAATGTGGTTGCCTATAGTGTGTTGATTTCAATTATGTTAGGAACGACTGTTTTTAGCAAGTCTTATACGATTGAGGATGCTGTTTTCCCTCTTGCTATGAGTTTCTATGTGGGCTTTGGATTTAATGCCTTACTAGATGCTCGTGTTGCAGGTTTGGACAAGGCTCTCTTAGCTTTGTGTATCGTCTGGGCGACCGACAGTGGTGCCTATCTTGCTGGGATGAACTATGGGAAACGAAAATTAGCACCAAGGGTATCGCCTAATAAAACACTTGAGGGTGCCTTTGGCGGTGTTTTAGGAGCAATTTTAGTAACCATTATCTTTATGATAGTTGACAGTACAGTTGCTCTTCCGTATGGAATTTACAAGATGTCAGTCTTTGCTATTTTCTTTAGCATAGCTGGACAATTTGGTGATTTACTAGAAAGTTCGATTAAGCGTCACTTTGGTGTTAAGGATTCTGGGAAATTTATCCCTGGACATGGTGGTGTTTTGGATCGTTTCGATAGTATGTTGCTTGTATTTCCAATCATGCACTTATTTGGACTCTTTTAATCAAAAGACGGAGGAAATACTATGCTCGGAATTTTAACCTTTATTCTGGTTTTCGGGATTATTGTGGTGGTGCACGAGTTCGGACACTTCTACTTTGCCAAGAAATCAGGAATTCTAGTGCGTGAATTTGCAATTGGTATGGGACCCAAAATCTTTTCTCATATTGGTAAGGATGGAACGGCCTATACCATTCGAATCTTGCCTTTGGGTGGCTATGTTCGTATGGCCGGTTGGGGTGATGATACGACTGAAATCAAGACAGGGACTCCTGTCAGTTTGACGCTTACTGATGACGGTAAGGTTAAACGCATCAATCTCTCAGGTAAAAAATTGGATCAAACGGCCCTCCCTATGCAGGTGACCCAGTTTGACTTTGAAGACAAGCTCTTTATCAAGGGCTTGGTTCTGGAAGAAGAAAAAACATTTGCAGTGAATCACGATGCAACGGTTGTGGAAGCAGATGGAACTGAGGTTCGGATTGCTCCCTTGGATGTACAATATCAAAATGCAACTATCTGGGGCAAACTGATTACCAACTTTGCAGGTCCTATGAACAACTTTATCTTAGGTGTCGTTGTTTTTTGGATTTTAATCTTTATGCAGGGTGGTGTCAGAGATGTCGATACCAACCAGTTCCATATTATGCCCCAAGGGGCCTTGGCTAAGGTGGGAGTACCAGAGACAGCTCAGATTACCAAGATTGGTTCACATGAGATTAGCAACTGGGAAAGTTTGATCCAGGCTGTGGAAGCAGAAACTAAAGATAAGACGGCCCCAACCTTGGATGTGACTATTTCTGAAAAGGGTAGAGACAAGCAAGTCACTGTTACTCCTGAAGAAAATCAAGGTCGTTACCTTCTAGGTGTTCAACCGGGAATTAAGTCGGACTTTCTATCCATGTTTGTGGGTGGTTTCACAACCGCTGCTGACTCAGCTCTCCGAATTCTATCGGCTTTGAAAAATCTGATTTTACAACCGGATTTGAACAAGCTAGGTGGACCTGTTGCCATCTTTAAGGAAAGTAGTGATGCTGCTAAAAATGGAATTGAAAACGTCTTGTACTTCTTGGCAATGATTTCCATTAATATCGGGATTTTTAATCTTATTCCGATTCCAGCTCTGGATGGTGGTAAGATTGTTCTCAATATCCTAGAAGCTATCCGCCGTAAACCATTAAAACAAGAAATTGAAACCTATGTCACCTTGGCCGGAGTGGTCATCATGGTTGTCTTGATGATTGCTGTGACCTGGAATGACATTATGCGACTCTTTTTTAGATAATCGAGGAATATTATGAAACAAAGTAAAATGCCTATCCCAACGCTTCGCGAAATGCCAAGCGATGCTCAAGTTATCAGTCATGCTCTTATGTTGCGAGCTGGCTATGTTCGTCAAGTATCTGCAGGTGTTTATTCTTATCTACCACTTGCCAACCGTGTGATTGAAAAAGCCAAAAACATCATGCGCCAAGAGTTTGATAAGATTGGTGCCGTTGAGATGTTGGCTCCTGCCCTTCTCAGTGCAGAATTGTGGCGCGAATCAGGTCGTTACGAAACTTATGGTGAGGACCTTTACAAACTAAAAAACCGTGAAAAATCAGACTTTATCCTAGGTCCAACTCACGAAGAAACCTTTACAGCTATTGTTCGTGATTCTGTTAAGTCTTACAAGCAATTGCCACTCAACCTTTACCAAATCCAACCTAAGTATCGAGATGAAAAACGTCCACGTAATGGACTTCTCCGTACACGTGAGTTCATCATGAAGGATGCTTACAGCTTCCACGCTAACTATGATAGTTTGGACAGTGTTTATGACGAGTACAAAGCTGCCTATGAGCGTATTTTCACTCGTAGTGGATTAGACTTCAAGGCTATCATCGGTGACGGTGGAGCCATGGGTGGTAAGGACAGCCAAGAATTTATGGCCATTACACCTGCTCGTACAGACCTTGACCGCTGGGTTGTTTTGGACAAGTCAGTTGCCTCATTTGATGAGATTCCTGCAGAGGTGCAAGAAGAAATCAAGGCAGAATTGCTTAAATGGATGGTCTCTGGTGAAGATACCATCGCCTACTCAAGTGAATCTAGCTATGCGGCCAACTTGGAAATGGCAACAAACGAGTACAAACCAAGCAACCGTGTTGTCGCTGAAGAGGAAGTGACTCGTGTTGCAACGCCAGATGTTAAATCAATCGATGAAGTGGCAGCCTTCCTAAACGTTCCAGAAGAACAAACGATCAAAATCCTCTTCTACATGGCAGATGGGGAGCTTGTTGCGGCCCTTCTAGTTGGAAATGACCAACTCAATGAAGTTAAGTTGAAGAACCACTTGGGAGCAGATTTCTTTGACGTTGCTAGCGAAGAAGAAGTGGCGAATCTTGTTCAAGCAGGATTTGGTTCACTTGGCCCAGTTGGTTTACCAGAGAATGTTAAAATCATCGCAGACCGTAAGGTGCAAGATGTTCGCAATGCAGTTGTGGGTGCTAACGAAGATGGCTATCACTTGACTGGTGTGAACCCAGGTCGTGACTTTACTGCAGAATATGTGGATATCCGTGAAGTTCGTGAGGGTGAAATTTCTCCAGACGGACAAGGTGTCCTTAACTTTGCGCGTGGTATCGAAATTGGTCACATCTTTAAACTCGGTACTCGTTATTCAGCAAGCATGGGAGCAGATGTCTTGGATGAAAATGGCCGTGCTGTACCAATTATCATGGGATGTTACGGTATCGGTGTTAGCCGTCTCCTTTCAGCCGTTATGGAGCAACACGCACGCCTCTTTGTTAACAAAACACCAAAAGGTGAATACCGTTACGCTTGGGGAATCAATTTCCCTAAAGAATTGGCACCATTTGATGTGCACTTGATTACTGTCAATGTCAAGGACGAAGAAGCACAAGCTCTGACAGAAAAACTTGAAGCAAGCTTGATGGGAGCTGGTTACGAAGTCTTAACGGACGATCGTAACGAACGTGTCGGTGTTAAATTTAGCGATAGCGACTTGATTGGTCTTCCAATCCGCATCACTGTGGGTAAAAAAGCGGCCGATGGCATCGTAGAAGTTAAGATTAAAGCGACTGGTGATACTATCGAAGTTCATGCAGATAATTTACTTGAAACGCTTGAAATCCTCAGCAAAAAATAAAAACTATAATCAGAAGAAAAACAAGGAAAAAATGTAACTAGTTTTTACCTTGTTTTTTCTGTATAATGGGAAAAATGACTAGATAAAGAGGTAAATATATGCTAAGATTTCCAAAGGATTTTGTCTGGGGATCCTCCACTTCTGGGCCGCAGACAGAAGGGCGTGTAGCTGGTGACGGCAAGGGAGATAATCTCTGGGATTACTGGTACCAAGTGGAGCCAAATCGTTACTATAATGGGATTGGTCCAGATAAGACATCGACTTTTTATGAAAATTGGGAACAGGATATTGAGCTTTTGTTAGAGACTGGTCACACGGCCTTTCGGACTTCTATCCAGTGGTCACGGATTTTTCCACAAGGCTGTGGAAAAGTCAATCCTCAAGGTGTGGATTTCTATCGTAAGGTCTTTGAGGCTATTAAGGCTAAGGGGATTCGTCTGTTAGTCAATCTCTACCACTTTGATTTGCCTTTTTCACTTCAAGAGGATGGCGATGGTTGGGAAAATAAGGCGACTGTCTCAGCCTATGAAGACTATGCTCGTTTCTGTTTTGAGACTTATGGAGATTTAGTGGATCAATGGATTACCTTTAATGAGCCTATCGTTCCTGTAGAATTTGGCTATTTCTACGATGCACATTATCCACATAAGGTGGATGCAGAAGCGGCGGTTAAAGTAGCCTACCACACACAATTAGCTAGCAGTCTAGCGGTCAAGGCCTGTCATGAACTCTTACCTGATTCCAAAATTGGGATTGTCCTCAACTTGACACCGGCTTATCCACGTAGCCAGCATCCTGCTGATGTCAAAGCTGCTCGTATTGCGGATCTTTTTCAGGCCCAATCTTTCTTAGATCCGTCTGTTTTGGGGACTTATCCACAGGAGTTGGTAGAAATCTTGCATGAACACGGTCTCTTACCTGATACTACGGAGGAGGAGTTGAAACTCATTCGTGATAATACGGTGGACTTCCTCGGTGTCAACTACTATCAACCTTTGCGTGTTATGGCACCTCGATTTGCTAAACATCCAGAGAGTCCACTCTTGCCAGAACATTTTTACGAGCCTTATGTGATGCCTGGACGTAAAATCAATCCTCACCGTGGCTGGGAAATTTATGAGCAAGGGATTTATGACATCGCCCAAAATATCAAGGAAAATTATGGTAATATCGAATGGATGTTGACAGAAAATGGTATGGGTGTTGAAGGAGAGGAAAAATTCCGTGAGAATGGAATGATTCAAGATGATTATCGTATTGACTTTGTAAAAGGTCATCTTCGTGAACTGCACCGTGCCATTGAAGACGGAGCCAATTGTAAGGGCTACTTAATTTGGACTTTTATCGATTGTTGGTCATGGCTCAACAGCTATAAAAACCGCTATGGTTTGGTCGAACTAGACTTGGAAACGCAAGAACGCCGTCTGAAGAAATCAGGGCACTGGTTCAAGGAACTAAGCGACAATAATGGATTTTAAAAAAGACTCTGACTGATTGTCCTAATTGGTCAGAGCTTTTACTTACAGGAGCTTAATTTCAACTATACCAATTTTTATTCTTGACAAGTGAAAGAAACAAGTATATACTGTTTTTGCTGATTCTATAAAAGAGGAATCAGACTATACCAATTTTAAGGAGAAAGCACAGCTGGTCTGTGTAGTATATACTATGTGTGGAATTGTTGGTGTTGTTGGAAACACAAATGCAACTGATATTTTGATTCAAGGGCTTGAAAAGCTCGAATACCGTGGTTATGATTCTGCGGGGATTTTTGTCCTAGGTGGTGCTGAGAACCATCTAGTCAAGGCTGTAGGCCGTATCGCAGAATTGTCTGCCAAGACAGTTGGTGTTGAGGGAACGACTGGTATCGGACATACTCGTTGGGCAACTCACGGGAAACCAACTGAGGACAATGCTCACCCACACCGCTCTGAGACAGAACGTTTTGTCTTGGTTCACAATGGGGTGATTGAGAACTACCTTGAAATTAAGGAAGAATACCTTGCTGGGCACCACTTTAAGGGACAAACAGATACTGAAATCGCTGTTCACTTGATTGGAAAATTTGTGGAAGAAGATGGCTTGTCAGTTCTTGAAGCTTTCAAAAAAGCTCTTCACATCATCCGTGGTTCTTATGCCTTTGCCTTGGTAGATTCACAAGATCCTGAAGTTATCTACGTGGCTAAGAATAAATCACCACTTTTGATTGGTCTTGGACAAGGCTATAACATGGTCTGCTCAGACGCTATGGCTATGATTCGTGAAACCAACCAATACATGGAAATCCATGACCAAGAGTTGGTTATCGTTAAGGCTGATAGTGTGGAAGTTCAAGACTATGATGGCAATAGTCGTGAGCGTGCTAGCTATACTGCTGAACTTGACTTGTCAGATATCGGTAAGGGAACTTATCCTTACTACATGCTCAAGGAAATCGACGAGCAACCAACGGTCATGCGTAAACTCATCCAAGCCTACACAGATGAGGCTGGTCAAATTGTCGTAGATCCAGCTATTATCAAGGCTGTTCAAGACGCAGACCGTATTTACATCCTTGCAGCTGGAACATCTTACCACGCAGGATTTGCTTCGAAGAAGATGTTGGAAGAATTGACGGATACACCAGTTGAACTTGGAATCTCTTCTGAGTGGGGCTACGGTATGCCACTTCTCAGCAAGAAACCACTTTTCATCTTTATCAGCCAGTCTGGTGAAACAGCGGATAGTCGTCAGGTTTTGGTTAAGGCTAATGAAATGGGAATCCCAAGCTTGACAGTGACAAATGTCCCAGGTTCAACCCTTTCACGTGAAGCCAACCATACCATGCTCCTTCACGCAGGTCCTGAAATTGCCGTGGCATCAACCAAGGCCTATACAGCGCAAATTGCAGCCCTTGCCTTCCTTGCAAAAGCAGTCGGAGAAGCAAATGGAAATGCCAAAGCGAAAGACTTTGACCTGGTTCATGAGTTGTCAATCGTAGCTCAGTCTATCGAATCAACTCTTTCAGAGAAAGAAACCATCGAAGCCAAGGTTCGTGAGCTTCTTGAAACAACTCGTAATGCCTTTTACATCGGGCGTGGTCAAGATTACTATGTAGCCATGGAAGCAAGTCTCAAACTCAAAGAGATTTCTTACATTCAGTGTGAAGGCTTTGCAGCAGGAGAACTTAAGCACGGAACCATTGCCTTGATTGAAGAAGGAACGCCTGTCTTGGCCCTCTTGTCAGATCCAGTTCTTGCCAACCACACTCGCGGAAATATCCAAGAGGTGGCAGCCCGTGGTGCCAAAGTCCTCACTATTGCAGAAGAAAATGTTGCCAAAGATACAGACGACATCGTTCTTACGACCGTCCACCCTTACCTTTCACCAATTTCAATGGTCGTGCCAACGCAATTAGTCGCTTACTTCGCAACACTCCACCGTGGACTTGATGTGGACAAACCACGTAACCTTGCTAAGTCAGTAACGGTAGAATAAACTAAAAAAGTCTAGGTATCTAGGCTTTTTCTTGTGAGCAAATCGGTTGCTTGTACTCAAGATTCGTGTTAGAATAATTTTTCAAATTGAAGGACAGAGGTAGACAAGGAGAATCACAATGGTAGAATTGGGAATTTCAACATTTGGAGAAACAACGGCGCTTGAAAGGACTGGGCAGACTTACAGTCATGCTGAACGAATTCGCCAGTTGGTGGCGGAGATTGAGCTGGCTGACAAGCTTGGTTTGGATGTGTATGGAATTGGTGAGCACCATCGGGAAGACTTTGCGGTATCAGCCCCAGAGATTGTTCTGGCAGCTGGAGCAGTCAATACCAAGAAAATCCGTTTGACCAGTGCAGTCAGCATTCTCTCAAGCATGGACCCTATTCGTTTGTTCCAACAGTATGCCACTATCGATGCTTTGTCAAATGGACGTGCGGAGATTATGGCTGGAAGGGGTTCTTTCACGGAATCTTTCCCTTTATTTGGATATGATTTGAAAGACTACGAAGCCCTTTTTGATGAGAAATTAGACTTGCTCCAGTTAGTCAATGAAAAGACAAGGCTAGACTGGAAAGGGCGATTGACTCAAACAATCTCTGGTCAAGAAGTTTATCCTCGTCCAGTTCAGGAAAAATTACCCTTGTGGATAGCGACAGGTGGTCATGTCGAATCAACAGTGAAGATTGCTCAGGCAGGCCTACCGATTGTCTATGCCATTATTGGTGGTAACCCTCGTTATTTTAAAAAGTTGATTCAGGCTTATCGTGAGATCGGTAGGGATGCCGGTCATGCAGAAAAAGACCTGAAAGTGGGAGCTCATTCTTGGGGTTGGATTGTTGAAGATGGCGAGCAGGCGGTGAAAGATTATTTCCATCCAACCAAGCAAGTGGTGGATGCTATTTCCAAAGACCGTCCGCACTGGCAGGAATTGCGTTATGAACAATACCTTGAACAGGTCGGACCAAATGGTGCTATGTTTGTAGGCAATCCAGAACAGGTGGCAGAAAAATTGATTCGCATGATAGAGGATTTAGGTTTGGACCGCTTCATGCTCCATCTACCGCTTGGTTCTATGCCACATAATCAGGTTCTGAGAGCTATTGAACTTTTCGGAACGCAAGTGGCTCCCAAAGTACGGTCTTATTTTGCCATGAAAGAGGCTTAATAAAAAATACTAATCAAATGTATTATAACTACAAATATTGTACAAAAAATAATCCCCCGAGCATTAATGCTCGGAGGATTTTTCTATAGGAGGGCTAGTTTAATTCTCTTTTTTGTTTTTTAGTAAGAATCCGAGACCGAGAAGGGCAAGGAGGCTGATTCCTGCGAATAGGAGTTTGTTATCGTTTTTAGTTCCTGTATTTGGAAGTTCAGCTTGTTTAGCTAGGGGTGCAGGTTTATTTTCCTTGCTAGAGTTTTCTACCGATTCGTTTTGAACCGCCTCTTTTACAGATGATGCTTGTGCTTCTTGTGTTGGTTGTGAAGCTTGTGAATCAGTTGTAGCTTGGCTAGGTTTATTTTCTGCATCAGCTACTTTTGCATCCGGTTTAGTAGAATCAGGTTTAGCTTGTGGAGCTGGATCTGGATTTTGATGTTCAGGTTTGTTTGATCGGTTTGGAATATCGCTTGTACTGTGCTCTTGACCTTGACCTTGTTCTTGTCTAGAATTTGAAAGGTCAAATTCTGGTTTATCTTTCATAGCTGGACGGCTTTGAGAGACTCGAAGAACAGTAGCTGTAAGGGCATTCAATTTCAAGCCTTTTTCAGTCCACTCAAGTCCTTTCGGGTTGGCAATTCCTACTGGTCCTGCTTGGTTTTCATCTGCCAAAACTTCAGCATTTCTGAGGTGGGCAAAGGCAGTTCCCAAATTAAATTCGCGAGCTTTTTCGTCCGCATTGACAAAGACTGCGTAGATATCCCCATTTGGAGCAGTGATTTGGTAGCCAATCACTACATCCTCTTTTTCTACACCATTTTGACCTGGGACAGTGATGAGGTGGACACGGTCTTTGATATCTTGGAGACTCTTAAGTCGGAAGGCATCTGTAGATTGACGAAGGGCAATCAACCCTTTCATATAGTCACGGCTCTTGACATTTTCAGGGAAAGCTTTGCCATCTGTAGCTTTAGTCCAGTCAAATTTGTTGACAGCATCACTAGAGTCATAAGAGTCATGGATGAAGTAAGGATAGTCAAATGGATTGCCATCCTTATCACGCAACAAGTGAGATTTGTTTGGTTGTTTGTCCTCTGCTACTGGAGTCTTGTAGGCTGGGTCACGGAATTGTTTGGTACGTCCATATTCTTGACCAGAGTGGATAAACGGAGTTCCTTGAGCTGTCAAGACCATGAGGTTTCCAAGTCGCAAACGACGGTGAATTTCAGCATAATTCTCAGCCTTGCTTGGGTCTTTTTTGATAGACTGGGCGATGATGTCAAAGAGGGTCAAGTTATCATGGGCTGCGATGTATTGGATAACATCTCCAGGACTATCTGCTTCAAAGTTGGTTGGTTGAGCAATGAGATTTTTAAAGATGGTGTTGATATCACGCTTGCCACCTGTGATAAAGGCAGGTTGACCTTCGTTTGGATAACCAGACTTGAGGTTGTTACGGATGTCATCTGAGAAGACAGCGACAGTATCGGTATGTTTCATCCAATCTTGGTCAGCAGCTTTAGTAGGCATATTTTCATCACCAGCATAGGTTCTCCAACCTTCACCTAGCATGATGAGGTTAGGATTGAGGGCGCGTGCAGCCTTGTAAGCTTCTTCGATAGAAGCCGCATCATGGTCTCCCATCATATCGAAACGGAAGCCATCCACTTTGTAGGTATCAACTAGATATTTGATAGAGTCAACTAGGAGTCGTTTGGTCATATGGTGGGTTGTCCCCAAGCGTCCACCACCAAAGCTAGTTCGAGGTGTCCCATCAGCATCCATAAAGTGGTAGTAGTTTGGCTCTAAATCTTCAAAGAGATCGACTTTGGCTGTATGGTTATACACTACATCAAGGATAGCTCCCATGCCACGTTTGTGGATTTCGTTGATGAGTTTTTTAAATTCTGCGATTCGTTTTTCTGGATTCTTAGGATCGCTTGAGTACATACCAGTCAAGGAGAAGTAGTTTTGAGGGTCATATCCCCAGTTGTAGTTGCTGTTGCTTGAAGCATAGTCAGACAAGCGTTCATGATTTTTCAATTCATTGACAAAGTAGTAAGACAAGACGGGAAGGAGCTGGATGTGGGTCACACCTAAGTCTTTGAGGTAGTCTAGTTTTTCGATAAAGGCTTCAAAAGTACCAAATGGTTTGGTTAAGTCTTTTGCAATGGCAGGATCTGAAGTGAAGTCACGCACATGAGCTTCGTAGATAACGGCGTCTTCGCGCGATTTGAAGTTGCGAATCTTACCATAAGTCAAGTCTTGAGGTCCGAGTTTAGCTGGATCTACAAAGGCGGCTTTAGCCACTTTATGGGCATCGTCAATCTTAGCATCGTCGCTATTCCAAGCAGCGAGGGACTTAGCGTAAGGATCGAGTGCAAGAACAGTTTTGCCTTGACGCTCGATTTGGTATTGATAATAGTATCCAGTGAAATCGGTGATTCCGAGTTTGTTTGTGCTATCTAGAGTTTGTTTCCAAGTTCCTCTTTCCCCTTTTTCAAGAGCGACAGTTCCAACCACTTTTTCAGGGTCATTCTTGTCGTAGACAACTACAGAAACCTTATCAGCACTTGGTGACCAGAGAGTTAAATCAACCTGTTTTCCTTCTTCTTTGAGGTCAGCTCCAAGTTTACCATCATAGCTGTAAGTCTCATCTTTCAGGCGCCAGCTTGTTTTGGTAGTGAATTTGTCAGAGTTGTAGCTAACGGTATAAGGATGTTTTGTGTCAGAGAAATCTCCGCTGTAGGTCACTTTCTTACCAGCCTCATCGATTGCGACATCGGTAATAGCTACTTTTTCTCCTAGGTGATTCGTGATGTTGGAGTGCTTGAGGATATCCTCTTTTTTAGCACCGACTAGTGTTGAAAAACTACTTTCAATGCTAGAAGTTCCTACGTGTTGGGCACCTGTCATACGGATATCATGGACATAGTATGGGTTGGTGTAGATGGTTTCGTCATCGTCTTTTAGGAAAATTTGGCTATGGTTTTTCAAATCTGTGAACTTATAATCTTCTTTACGGATTTTCACATCGTCTCCTTGTTTCTTTCTGTCTAGTAATAAAAATCCAAGATCTTTAGCTGCATCTTTGAGTGGAATATCGATATAGCGACCGTATTTGCCTGTAGCCGTAAAGTCTGTTCCGTTAGGCCATTGACCACTACTTGGATTTTTCACATCTCCCCAGTACCAGAGAGATTTCTTGTCATAGTTGCCATCTGTACGATAGTAGTTGACGCGAATAGTTCCTGCAGGTTGTGGCTCGTAAGAGAAAACCTTGTGATCTTGGTCCAACCAAGCCTCATTCATCTTTGGTGCTAGTTTTTCTACCGATTTATCGCCGGTTAGATTTTTCCCAGCTGTATTGTTGATAAGGAAGCTAATTTTCTTGGCTTGTTCTCCCTTTAATTTGACATCTAGGTAATAGCCGTAGTCATCTTTTTTGGCATCCTTAAAGGATAAGGCTCCGTTTGGCCAATTTTCAGATGGTTTTTCAACATCGTCCCAAGTCCATAGTCCTTGACTATCCTTGTTTTCTTCAGGAAGTTTTTTGACATGGATACGGAAGTGGTTGTCTTCGATTGGCTCTTCTGCCTTCGTTTCAGTTGTTACTGGACTCGTAGAAGTAGTTGGGTCGTTTGAACGATCTTGCCCGGTTTGTGGTGCTGAATCGGCTGGGGTTGCAGCAGGAGTAGCTGTCTCTGTTGCAGCTTTTTCTTCTGTTTTTTCTAGGGAAGCGTTTGCATTTTCAGGCGAAGAAAAATCGCTTTCTTTCTTACCAGTGCTCGTTGCTGTATCAGTAAGAGGTTGGGCAAGGGCAGTAGTAGTTTCACTATTACTTGCGTTAGTGGTTGGTGTACTTTCGTTGGCTGAGATAGTTGGTGTAGCCATGGCAAGTAGGACAAGACTTGCGCCGATAAGGACAGAACCAGTTCCATTTTTGAGGGAACGGATGCTGTAGACCATTTTTTTCTCAGTTTGAGCTGGTGTTTTTCTCATAATGATTCTCCAATCAATAAATTTCTATATCAGTATAGCATGTAGTAAAACAATATGCAAGCGTTTTCTCGGAATTAAAACAAAAGAAAATCGCAACAGATTTTCTGTTACGATTAAGATAGTCTTTCTTTATGAATTTGAGAAGCCAGAAGGTGGAGGTGGTAGAATAATTCTGAAGTAGAGAAGTTACGACTGTAGATAAGTGATTTTGGAGAGTTGGTGACAGGAAAGGTAGTGATAATAATATCGTGAGGGATTTGATTGAGAACTGAGAAAGAAATCGTAGATTCTTCCCAAGAATCAAATAGATAGAGATTGTTGCCGTAGTGAGTTAGGGTATCGATTAGACTTTGTGCATGATGGCTATCCAGATGACTAATGACCAAAACACGTATTTTTGGAAGTTTTTGAAGCAGTTGGACTAAAATCCGATGCCCTTGGATGGTGAAGGTGTAGATCATCTCTTGTAGCTTACTTGACTTACTGTTTAGCCCCATCTCAGTCAAATAATATTGGAATTTGTGTTGACTTACTTCAAATAGTTTTGGAAATTCTGCTTGATAATTGCTTAAAATCCGGGATTTCTGTCTGTCGAGAGACTGGTTACTGAGTAAATGAAAGAAATCAGATTGGGCAGTGTAGTGGAGGAGCCAAATCAATTCCTCACGATTTTCAATCTGTAGGTGAAATTCTTTAGCTAACTCTTCTAAGATTTGACTCAATAAACGGTAGGATTTTTGGATATGATGAATATTACCCAGTGCTCCGTTGTTAGGATTGTTTGCAATTTGAAGAGATTTGATTGGGTTTGAAAATAGCTGTTCCAGTGTTTCCATTGTCGGTTCAAAGCAGAGTTTTTTAGCCATCTTCTTAATATTTTCTTCAAACTGCGTAATTTGCATGAGAGAACTGTAGTGACTGGTTAAAAGGGGAGTAGGATTTTCAATGAAGTGACTTTTATTAAACCGCTCTAGATTGATAGCTAGGGTATATTTGATTTGCCGTAAGCTACTGAGGTTGGGTGAAACTTGTTGGGCGTTCAAAAATAGCTGAATCAAGTGAGTGAGTGCCTCTTCAGAAATAGAAGGAAAGGGCCAATCCAGAAAACTGTAACTTTGGCTAAAGTAGTCTAGATAAAAGGCGCGAATGTCCTCTTCTTCTCCCTCCATGACTAAAGGGGAAGGTTGGATGTTGACGCTATAGTGTTGTGGAAGTTTAGTATTTAGATGCTGGATGATTTCCTGAACTCGTTCGCAACTCATTACAAGTTCTTGACACATTTGCTCGAGTGATTGTCCCTCATTGAAAAACAACTGGTTCAAAAAGGAGTAGGTGTCAGATTGTTTAAAAATCGCAGTCCTGGGATCCAAGGCGTTTTGGAAGTCAAACTGCAATTGAATGCCTTTTTTGCTTGATTGAAGCAGGAGGTTTGGAAATAATTGTTCAAGCTTAAAAAGGTGTTCTTGCAATTCTTCTATTGAAAAATTCAGCTTCTTAGCCAAGTCTGGAATTTCTATCCAATCATGGTGTTTGGTTAATTCCTCCAGCAAGAATAGCAAATCTTGTTCAGTCTTAGAAAGCAAGATATTCATCACAAATCTCCCTATATATTTATACATATATATTAAAAGAAAAGCCTAGTAAAGTCAAGAAAAACAGCCTAAGATAAAATAAGAAAATCGTAATTTACTATATTTTGTATTGAGTAATTAAACTAAAAATGAAGTTTGGAAAGTGAAAGTTGAATTTAATTTTTTATAGGAAAAGATTTTGTCAAAAAATCGTTAATCCCCTTGAAAAATCTAGCTAAATAGGGTATAATGTAAGTAATCATTTGTCGTAGGTTTTGTCTGAAATATTGTCCAGACAAGGCTCACAGCAGTTAAATCTTCTGAAAAAGTCAGATTTAGCTGCTCTTTTTGTGCTTTTTTTCAGGATTTTGAGTACTTGTAACAAAGACTTAAAGATTCTGAAAATTTATCAAGAGGACACGGTGATAGGGGTTTTTAAAACCATATGACGATTAGAAAAGCCTGATTGACAAGGCTTGGAACTTATTTACAAAGGAGAATCATCTTGGCAGGACATGACGTTCAATACGGGAAACATCGTACCCGTCGTAGTTTTTCAAGAATCAAAGAAGTTCTTGACTTACCAAATTTGATTGAAATTCAAACTGATTCATTCAAAGCTTTCCTAGACCATGGTCTTAAGGAAGTGTTTGAAGATGTATTGCCAATTTCAAACTTCACAGACACAATGGAGTTGGAATTCGTTGGATATGAAATCAAGGAACCAAAATATACGCTAGAAGAAGCTCGTATCCACGATGCTAGCTACTCAGCACCAATTTTTGTAACCTTCCGCTTGATCAATAAAGAAACAGGCGAAATCAAGACCCAAGAAGTTTTCTTTGGTGATTTCCCAATCATGACAGAAATGGGTACTTTCATCATCAATGGTGGTGAACGTATCATCGTATCTCAGTTGGTCCGCTCACCAGGTGTTTACTTTAACGACAAAGTAGATAAAAACGGTAAAGTGGGCTACGGTTCAACGGTTATCCCTAACCGTGGAGCTTGGTTGGAACTTGAAAGCGACTCAAAAGATATCGCCTACACTCGTATTGACCGTACTCGTAAGATTCCATTTACGACCTTGGTTCGTGCTCTTGGTTTCTCAGGTGATGATGAAATCTTTGATATCTTTGGTGACAGCGAATTGGTTCGTAATACTGTTGAAAAAGATATCCACAAGAACCCAATGGACTCTCGTACAGACGAAGCCTTGAAAGAAATTTACGAACGCCTTCGTCCAGGTGAGCCTAAGACTGCTGAAAGCTCACGTAGCTTGCTTGTAGCTCGTTTCTTTGACCCACGTCGTTATGACTTGGCAGCTGTCGGTCGTTACAAAATCAATAAAAAACTCAATGTTAAAACACGTTTACTCAACCAAACCATTGCTGAGCCATTGGTAGATCCTGAAACTGGGGAAATCTTGGTAGAAGCTGGTACAATCATGACTCGTAGCGTGATTGAAAGTATTGAAAGTCATTTGGATGGCGACTTGAACAAGATTGTTTACATTCCAAATGATGCAGCCGTTGTGACTGAGCCAGTTGTTCTTCAAAAATTCAAGGTTGTTGCACCAACTGATCCAGACCGTGTTGTAACGATCATCGGTAATGCTAATCCAGATGACAAGGTTCGTATCGTCACTCCTGCAGATATCCTTGCTGAGATGAGCTACTTCCTCAACTTGGCTGAAGGACTTGGCCGTGTAGATGATATCGACCACCTTGGGAACCGTCGTATCCGTGCGGTTGGTGAATTGCTTGCCAACCAAGTACGTCTTGGACTTTCTCGTATGGAACGTAATGTCCGTGAACGTATGTCTGTCCAGGACAACGAAGTCTTGACACCACAACAAATCATCAACATCCGTCCTGTAACAGCTGCAGTTAAAGAATTCTTTGGTTCATCACAGTTGTCACAGTTTATGGACCAACACAACCCACTTTCTGAGTTGTCTCACAAACGCCGTTTGTCAGCCTTAGGACCTGGTGGTTTGACACGTGACCGTGCTGGATATGAAGTGCGTGACGTGCACTACACTCACTACGGTCGTATGTGTCCAATCGAGACACCTGAAGGACCTAACATCGGTTTGATTAATAACTTGTCATCTTACGGACACTTGAACAAATATGGTTTTGTTCAAACACCATACCGTAAGGTTGACCGTGAAACAGGTGTTGTCACAAATGAAATCGTTTGGTTGACAGCTGATGAAGAAGATGAATTTACTGTAGCACAGGCTAATTCTCGTCTGAATGAAGATGGAACATTTGCTGAGAAAGTTGTCATGGGACGTCATCAAGGGGTCAACCAAGAGTATCCAGCTAATGTTGTTGACTACATGGACGTATCACCAAAACAGGTAGTTGCCGTTGCGACAGCATGTATTCCTTTCTTGGAAAACGATGACTCCAACCGTGCCCTCATGGGAGCCAACATGCAACGTCAGGCTGTGCCGTTGATTAACCCTAAAGCACCTTACGTTGGTACTGGTATGGAATACCAAGCAGCCCACGATTCAGGAGCTGCTGTGATTGCTCAGTATGATGGTAAAGTTACTTATGCAGATGCTGACAAGGTAGAAGTTCGTCGTGAGGATGGTTCATTAGACGTTTACCATATTCAAAAATTCCGTCGTTCAAACTCAGGTACTGCCTACAACCAACGTACGCTTGTTAAAGTTGGTGATGTCGTTGAAAAAGGTGATTTCATCGCTGACGGGCCTTCTATGGAAAATGGAGAAATGGCGCTTGGACAAAACCCAATCGTTGCCTACATGACTTGGGAAGGTTACAACTTCGAGGATGCCGTTATCATGAGCGAACGCTTGGTTAAAGACGATGTCTACACATCTGTTCACCTTGAAGAATACGAATCAGAAACGCGCGATACAAAGCTTGGGCCTGAAGAAATCACTCGCGAAATTCCAAACGTTGGGGAAGATGCCCTTAAAGACCTTGACGAAATGGGTATTATCCGTATCGGTGCTGAGGTTAAAGAAGGTGATATCCTTGTAGGTAAAGTAACACCTAAGGGTGAGAAAGACCTTTCAGCTGAAGAACGTCTCTTGCACGCTATCTTCGGAGATAAATCTCGTGAAGTGCGTGATACTTCTCTTCGTGTACCACACGGTGCCGATGGTGTCGTTCGTGATGTTAAGATCTTTACACGTGCAAATGGAGATGAATTGCAATCAGGTGTTAATATGCTGGTTCGCGTCTACATCGCTCAAAAACGTAAGATTAAGGTCGGAGATAAGATGGCCGGACGTCACGGAAACAAAGGGGTTGTCTCTCGTATCGTTCCTGTAGAAGACATGCCTTACCTTCCAGACGGAACTCCAGTCGACATCATGTTGAACCCACTTGGGGTGCCATCACGTATGAATATCGGTCAGGTTATGGAGCTCCACCTTGGTATGGCGGCTCGTACTCTTGGTATCCACATCGCAACACCAGTCTTTGACGGAGCAAGTTCTGAAGACCTTTGGTCAACTGTTAAAGAAGCTGGTATGGATAGCGATGCCAAAACGATCCTTTACGATGGACGTACGGGTGAACCATTTGATAACCGTGTTTCTGTCGGAGTCATGTACATGATCAAACTCCACCACATGGTTGATGATAAATTGCACGCGCGTTCAGTCGGACCTTACTCAACCGTTACCCAACAACCACTCGGAGGTAAAGCTCAGTTTGGTGGACAACGTTTCGGTGAGATGGAGGTTTGGGCTCTTGAAGCCTACGGTGCCTCAAATGTCCTTCAAGAAATCTTGACTTACAAGTCTGACGATATTAACGGACGTTTGAAAGCTTATGAAGCTATTACAAAAGGAAAACCAATTCCAAAACCAGGTGTTCCAGAATCCTTCCGAGTTCTTGTCAAAGAATTGCAATCTCTTGGTCTTGACATGCGTGTCCTTGACGAAGATGACCAAGAAGTGGAACTTCGTGACTTGGATGAAGGAATGGACGAAGATGTCATCCACGTAGATGACCTTGAAAAAGCCCGCGAAAAAGCAGCACAAGAGGCTAAAGCAGCCTTTGAAGCTGAAGAAGCTGAGAAAGCAACGAAAGCGGAAGCAACAGAAGAAGCTGCTGAACAAGAATAAGCAGTTCACTTAGAATAGAAAGGGAAGAAATAGTGGTTGATGTAAATCGTTTTAAAAGTATGCAAATCACCCTAGCTTCTCCAAGTAAAGTCCGTTCATGGTCTTATGGAGAAGTCAAAAAACCTGAAACAATCAATTACCGTACCTTGAAACCAGAACGTGAGGGACTCTTTGATGAAGTTATCTTTGGTCCTACAAAAGACTGGGAATGTGCTTGTGGGAAGTACAAACGCATTCGTTACAGAGGAATTGTTTGTGACCGCTGTGGGGTTGAAGTAACGCGTACGAAAGTTCGTCGTGAGCGCATGGGGCACATCGAGTTGAAAGCTCCTGTATCTCATATCTGGTACTTCAAGGGAATTCCAAGCCGTATGGGCTTGACCCTTGATATGAGCCCTCGTGCCCTCGAGGAAGTTATTTACTTTGCGGCTTATGTGGTGATTGATCCTAAGGATACACCACTTGAGCACAAGTCTATCATGACAGAGCGCGAATACCGTGAGCGATTGCGTGAGTATGGTTATGGATCATTCGTTGCCAAAATGGGTGCCGAAGCCATCCAAGACTTATTGAAACAAGTAGATCTTGAAAAAGAAATTGCTGAACTCAAAGAAGAGTTGAAAACAGCGACTGGACAAAAACGTGTCAAAGCCATCCGTCGTTTGGATGTTTTGGATGCCTTTTACAAGTCTGGAAACAAACCTGAATGGATGATTCTTAACATCCTTCCGGTTATTCCACCAGATCTTCGTCCAATGTTGCAGTTGGATGGTGGCCGTTTTGCCTCATCTGACTTGAACGACCTTTACCGCCGTGTTATCAACCGTAACAACCGTTTGGCTCGCTTGCTTGAGTTGAATGCACCAGGTATCATCGTTCAAAATGAGAAGCGTATGCTTCAAGAAGCGGTTGACGCTTTGATTGACAATGGTCGTCGTGGTCGTCCAATCACAGGACCAGGTAGCCGTCCACTTAAATCATTGAGTCACATGCTTAAAGGTAAACAAGGACGCTTCCGTCAAAACTTGCTCGGTAAACGTGTTGACTTCTCAGGACGTTCCGTTATCGCCGTTGGTCCAACTCTTAAGATGTACCAATGTGGTGTGCCACGTGAAATGGCGATCGAGCTCTTTAAACCATTCGTGATGCGTGAAATCGTTGCCCGTGATATCGTGCAAAACGTCAAAGCAGCTAAACGCTTGGTGGAACGTGGAGATGAGCGTATCTGGGATATCCTTGAAGAAGTGATTAAAGAACACCCAGTACTTCTTAACCGCGCACCGACCCTTCACCGTTTGGGTATCCAAGCCTTCGAGCCAGTCTTGATTGATGGTAAGGCTCTTCGCTTGCACCCACTTGTCTGTGAAGCCTACAATGCCGACTTTGACGGGGACCAAATGGCCATCCACGTACCGCTTTCAGAAGAAGCCCAAGCAGAAGCTCGTATCCTCATGCTAGCTGCTGAGCACATCTTGAATCCGAAAGATGGTAAACCAGTTGTTACTCCATCTCAGGACATGGTTTTGGGTAACTACTACTTGACTATGGAAGAAGCTGGTCGTGAAGGTGAAGGAATGGTCTTCAAAGACCGTGACGAAGCTGTTATGGCTTACCGCAATGGTTATGTTCACCTCCACTCACGTGTTGGTATCGCAACAGACAGTCTTAACAAACCATGGACAGAAGAGCAAAAACATAAGGTCTTGCTTACAACAGTTGGTAAAATCCTCTTCAACGACATCATGCCAGAGGGTCTACCATACTTGCAAGAACCAAACAATGCCAACTTGACAGAAGGCGTTCCTTCTAAATACTTCTTGCCACTTGGTGGAGACATCAAGGAAGCGATCAGCAAACTTGAACTCAACCCTCCATTCAAGAAGAAAAACCTTGGAAATATCATCGCTGAAATCTTCAAACGTTTCCGTACGACAGAAACTTCTGCCCTACTTGACCGCATGAAGAACCTCGGTTACCACCACTCAACTCTTGCAGGATTGACAGTGGGTATTGCCGATATCCCAGTCGTTGATGACAAGGCTGAAATCATTGAAGAATCACACAAACGTGTAGAACAAATCACAAAACAATTCCGTCGTGGTATGATCACAGACGACGAGCGTTACAATGCTGTTACAGCTGAATGGCGTGCTGCCCGTGAAAAACTAGAGAAACGTTTGATTGCCAACCAAGATCCTAAGAACCCAATCGTTATGATGATGGACTCTGGAGCCCGTGGTAACATCTCAAACTTCTCACAGCTTGCCGGTATGCGTGGTCTGATGGCGGCTCCGAACGGACGTATCATGGAATTGCCAATCCTTTCAAACTTCCGCGAAGGTTTGTCGGTATTGGAAATGTTCTTCTCAACTCACGGTGCGCGTAAAGGTATGACCGATACGGCCCTTAAGACAGCTGACTCAGGTTACTTGACTCGTCGTTTGGTTGACGTTGCCCAAGACGTTATCATTCGTGAGGACGACTGTGGAACAGACCGTGGTCTCTTGATCCGCTCTATCGCAGAAGGAAAAGAGATGATTGAGTCTCTCGAAGAGCGTCTCAATGGTCGCTACACTAAGAAAACTGTTAAACATCCAGAAACTGGTGCAGTTATCATTGGTCCAAATGAATTGATTACAGAAGACAAGGCGCGTGAAATTGTTAATGCTGGTGTGGAAGAAGTGACTATCCGCTCTGTATTTACATGTAACACTCGTCACGGTGTCTGCCGTCACTGTTATGGTATCAACTTGGCGACTGGTGATGCGGTTGAAGTTGGTGAAGCAGTTGGTACAATCGCTGCCCAATCTATCGGGGAACCTGGTACACAGCTTACAATGCGTACCTTCCACACGGGTGGGGTTGCCTCAAATACCGATATCACTCAGGGTCTTCCTCGTGTCCAAGAAATCTTTGAAGCCCGCAATCCTAAAGGGGAAGCGGTTATCACAGAGGTTAAAGGACAAGTTACTGCTATCGAAGAAGATGCCTCAACTCGTACTAAGAAAGTCTTTGTTAAGGGCGAAACTGGCGAAGGTGAATACGTCGTACCATTTACAGCTCGTATGCGTGTCGAAGTTGGGGACCAAGTAGCGCGTGGTGCTGCTCTTACAGAAGGTTCTATCCAACCAAAACGTCTCCTTGCAGTTCGTGATGTCTTGTCAGTTGAAACGTACCTTCTTGGTGAAGTACAAAAAGTTTACCGTAGCCAAGGGGTAGAAATCGGTGACAAACACATCGAGGTAATGGTACGTCAAATGATCCGTAAAGTGCGTGTTATGGATCCAGGTGACACAGATCTTCTCATGGGTACTCTCATGGATATCAATGACTTTACAGATGCTAACAAAGATGTCCTTATCGCAGGTGGAGTTCCAGCGACAGGTCGTCCAGTCCTTATGGGAATTACCAAAGCCTCACTTGAAACAAATAGTTTCTTGTCAGCGGCTTCCTTCCAGGAAACAACTCGTGTCCTTACAGATGCGGCTATCCGCGGTAAGAAAGACCATCTCCTTGGACTTAAAGAAAATGTTATCATCGGTAAGATCATCCCAGCAGGTACTGGTATGGCTCGTTACCGTAACCTTGAACCACATGCTATCAACGAAGAAGAATATCTTAATCCTCCAGTAGAGGAAGAAGGAAATGAAGAAACAACAGAAGTAGTTGTGGATACTGCCGTTGAAACTGTGGAAGAAACAGTAGAATAAAAGCAGATGAGAGAGCCTTCGGGTTCTCTTTCTCTTTTCTGAAAACTTTCTCCATTTTTTCCATGAAATATGGTAAAATAAAAGAAAGAAGCTGACAAAGGAGACGGGTATGGAACAAACATTTTTTATTATTAAACCAGACGGTGTAAAAAGAGGGCTAGTGGGTGAGGTGTTGAAACGCATTGAACAACGTGGATTTACAATCGAAAAATTGGAGTTGCGTACAAAGGTTTCAGAAGAGTTGATTGATCAGCACTATCAGGACTTGGTTGGTCAAAGCTTTTACCCACCGATTCGTGAATTTATGACTTCAGGACCAATCCTTGTAGGCATCATTTCTGGTCCTAAAGTAATCGAAACTTGGCGGACCATGATGGGAGCAACTCGTCCAGAAGAAGCTTTACCAGGAACGATTCGAGGTGATTTTGCAAAAGCGGCTGGTGAAAACCAAGCTATTCAAAATGTTGTACATGGTTCAGATTCAGAAGAGTCAGCTAAGCGAGAAATTGCTCTTTGGTTTGAAGAAAAATAGTAAAAGTTTGATGTAAGGGTTACCTGCATCAAACTTTTTTGCATTTTAGAGTAGAAAACTGACAGTTGAGAAATATTCTAGCAATGGTGAGGATTTCTAGCCTATAATAAGAGCAAGTAAGGGAGGAAGAATGATGGAAAAAATGAAAAAGCAAATTCGAGTTTTGTTATTGTTTACGATTTTTGGTATCAGTAGCTGTTCTTGTTTAAGTTTATCGACTTGGTCCTTGGTGTTAAATCAAAACTGCTTCTATTATTTAGTTGGCATGTTGCTTCTTGCCAGTATTGGTGCAGGGCTAAACTATTATAGAGGGCAAGGAAATCAACATTATTCGTTTTTTAAAGAAGATAAGCAACAATTCTTGTATAGCTTACTGCTCTTAGTAAATATTTTGGGTTTAGCCTTAATTGCTATAGAACATATCCTTACAGGAAATACATCCGTAGAAGGGTTTGTGGAATCCTTTCTACCGAGTTTCTTTTTCTTATTTGGTATTGATTTGCTAGTCTTTTTACCGATTCAGAAGTATGTAAATGGATTGAAAAAGATTTTGGGTAAGAAGGAAATGTGTTTTATTAGTGGATTAGCTATTTTAATCTTTCTCAGGAATCCTTGGATGCTATTATCCATGACCTTTTATATTGCCTTGGGAATGCTGTTTCTGGGACTGTTAGTACCAAAAGTTATTCGCTGGGAAGTTTCATTTTATAGCCACCTGATGAGGGATATCTTGTTAGTTGTCTTCTTGCTGTTTCTATTTTAAATATAAAAGAAGTGAAGGTCCAAGTTTTACAATTTATAATATGGAATTTTATAGATAATATCTCGACAAAGGACAACTTTTTGGTATAATAGAAACATGTACACTAAAAACGAAGAAGAGTTACAGTCTTTAGGTGAACGTTTGGGCTGTTTATTAGAAAAGAATGATGTCTTAATTCTAACTGGTGAACTTGGAGCAGGCAAAACGACCTTTACAAAAGGTCTTGCTAAAGGTTTACAGATTACTCAGATGATTAAGAGTCCAACCTATACTATTGTGAGAGAGTATGAAGGTCGTCTTCCTCTTTATCATTTAGATGTTTATCGTATAGAGGGGGATGCTGATTCTATCGATTTAGATGAGTTTCTCTTTGGTGGCGGCGTGACTGTCATCGAGTGGGGACATCTTTTAGATGATGCCTTACCAGATACCTATTTAGAATTGGAAATTCTAAAAGAAGAAGACGGTCGCAGATTAAACTTCAAAGCCAAGGGTTTGCGTGCAGAAGAACTCTTAGAGGAGCTTCAACATGGAGTATGAATTGCTCATTAGGGAAGCAGAAGTTGAAGATGCAGCTGAATTAGTGACGTTTTTAAATCGTGTGAGTTTGGAGACAGACTTTACTAGTCTGGACAGGGAAGGTATTCTATTGACAGATACTGAGATGGAGTTGTTTTTGGATAAACAGGCTCACTCAGAAAATCAAATTACTTTACTTGCCTTACTGAATGATGAAATTGCTGGCCTTGTAAATGTCACAGCTGATCAACGTAAGAGAGTTCGTCATATTGGAGACCTCTTTATTGTGATTGGTAAGAAACATTGGAATAATGGGCTGGGAAGTTTCTTGCTTGAAGAAGTCGTAGAATGGGCGCAGGCTAGTGGTATTCTTCGTAGGCTTCAATTAACTGTTCAAACTCGTAATCAAGCTGCAGTTCATCTATATCAAAAGCATGGTTTTGTAATTGAAGGTAGACAAGAGCGCGGTGCGTACATAGAAGAAGGGGACTTTATCGATGTTTACCTGATGGGTAGACTGATAGATTAGTAGAAATATGGTTAAAAAAATTATTGGGATGGTGCTAGCTTTTCTAGCTGTGACAGTTTTGGGTGTGGGTGTCTTTGCTTATACCATTTATCAGCAAGGCACACAAACTTTATCAAAAACATATAAAAAAATTGGGGAAGAAACCAAGGTTATTGAAGCAACTGAACCCATGACTATTCTGTTGATGGGAGTTGATACTGGGAATGTGGAACGTACGGATCAGTGGGCTGGAAATAGTGATTCCATGATTCTCTTGACTGTCAATCCACATACTAAGAAGACCATGATGTTGAGTTTGGAGCGTGATATCCTGACTAAAATTCAACATAAAGATGGTAGTATTGAAGAAGCGAAACTTAATGCAGCTTATGCTGGTGGTGGAGCAGAATTAGCTATTTCAACTATTCAAAAGATGATGAATATCCATATTGACCGCTATATTATGGTCAACATGCAAGGCTTGCAGCAATTAGTCGATGCAGTAGGTGGCATTACCGTCAATAACACGCTAGGTTTCCCGATTTCTATCAGTGACCAAGAAGAATTCAACACCATTTCTATTGGCGTTGGGGAACAAACAATAAATGGAGAAGAAGCGCTTGTTTATTCACGCATGCGTTATCAAGACCCAGAAGGAGACTACGGACGTCAGAAGCGTCAGCGTGAAGTCATTCAAAAAGTTGTTGAAAAAGTTCTTAGCTTGAATAGTGTTAGTCACTATCAGTCTATCTTGAAGGCTCTAAGTACCAATATGCAGACTAATATTGATTTATCTGCAAAAAGTATTCCGGACTTGTTGGGCTATAAAGATTCATTTAAAACCATTGAATCACAACAGCTGAAGGGTGAGGGAGAGATGTTGCAAGGTATTTCTTACCAGATTGTTTCGAGAGAGCATATGTTGGAAATGCAGAATATATTGCGACGTTCTTTGGGGCAAGAAGAAGTCACTCAGCTTGAAACAAATGTTGTTTTATTTGAAGATTTGTTTGGACGGGTGCCTGTTGCTAATGGGGATAATCAAGAACAAGGTGTCTTTGTAACAAATGAAGTGGAATAGTTCATTTGTTGATAAAAATAAAAAATCAATCGTGGGAAATTTCCTGCGATTTTTTCAAAAAAATACGAATAGATAGGTAGGAGGAAACATGAAAGCAGAAATCATTGCTGTTGGAACAGAGATTTTGACAGGACAGATTGTCAATACCAATGCTCAGTTTTTGTCGGAAAAACTAGCAGAGATTGGGGTAGATGTATATTTTCAGACGGCTGTAGGAGACAATGAAACTCGTCTCTTGTCTTTGCTTGAGATTGCCAGTCAACGTAGCAGTCTGGTGATTTTGACAGGTGGTTTGGGGCCGACTGAGGACGATTTGACCAAACAAACTCTAGCTAAATTTTTAGGGAAAGAATTAGTCTTTGACCCTCAGGCGCAGGAGAAGTTGGATGTCTTTTTTGCCCAGAGACCAGACTATGCCCGAACACCGAATAACGAAAGACAAGCCCAACTTGTAGAAGGAGCGACTCCACTGCCAAACGAAACAGGGTTGGCTGTGGGAGGAATATTGGAAGTCGATGGAGTGACCTATGTCGTCCTTCCAGGTCCGCCAAGTGAATTGAAACCGATGGTCTTAAACCAACTTCTACCCAAGTTGATGACAGGGAGCAAGCTGTATTCCCGAGTTCTTCGTTTCTTTGGAATTGGCGAAAGTCAGCTGGTGACGATTTTAGCTGATTTGATTGATAATCAAACAGATCCGACCTTGGCACCTTATGCCAAAACAGGAGAGGTAACTCTGCGTCTGTCAACAAAAGCTAGCAGTCAAGAAGAGGTGAATCAAGCGTTGAATAACTTGGAAAATCAAATCTTAAATCGTCAGACTTTTGAAGGCCTTCCTTTACGAGACCTTTGTTATGGGTATGGGGAAGAGTCCAGCTTGGCCAGCATTGTGGTAGAAGAACTGAAAAAACAAGGGAAAACCATCACTGCAGCCGAGAGTTTAACGGCAGGGCTTTTCCAAGCTACCGTGGCGGATTTTTCGGGTGCTTCCAGTATATTTAAGGGTGGTTTTGTGACCTATAGCTTGGAGGAAAAATCAAAGATGTTGGATATTCCTGTCAAGGATTTGGAAGAACATGGTGTAGTGTCTGAATTTACAGCTCAAAAGATGGCTGAGCAGGCACGAAGCAAGACCCAGTCTGATTTTGGCCTTAGTTTGACTGGAGTGGCAGGACCAGATAGCCTAGAAGGGCACCCAGCTGGGACAGTCTTCATAGGCTTGGCTCAAGAGCATGGAACTGAGGTCATCAAGGTCAATATTGGAGGCAGAAGTCGAGCAGATGTACGTCATATTGCGGTTATGCATGCCTTTAACCTAGTTCGCAAGGCTTTATTAAGTGACTAACTTTTGATATAATAGTAGATAGGTCTGAGGACCATTAGAATGTAGGAGAATAGAATGGCGAAAAAACCAAAAAAATTAGATGAAATTTCAAAAAAATTCGGGGCAGAACGTGAAAAAGCCTTGAATGACGCTCTTAAATTGATTGAGAAAGACTTTGGTAAAGGTTCAATCATGCGTTTGGGTGAACGTGCAGAGCAAAAGGTGCAAGTGATGAGTTCAGGTTCTTTAGCTCTCGACATTGCCCTTGGTTCAGGTGGTTATCCTAAGGGGCGTATCATCGAAATCTATGGGCCAGAGTCATCTGGTAAGACAACAGTTGCCCTTCATGCAGTTGCGCAAGCGCAAAAAGAAGGTGGTATTGCAGCCTTTATCGATGCGGAACATGCTCTCGATCCAGCTTATGCTGCGGCCCTTGGGGTCAACATTGACGAATTGCTCTTGTCACAACCAGACTCAGGAGAGCAAGGTCTTGAGATTGCAGGAAAATTGATTGACTCAGGTGCAGTTGACCTTGTCGTAGTTGACTCAGTTGCGGCACTTGTACCTCGTGCGGAAATTGATGGAGATATCGGAGATAGCCACGTTGGTTTGCAGGCCCGTATGATGAGCCAGGCCATGCGTAAACTTGGTGCTTCTATCAATAAAACCAAAACTATTGCCATCTTTATCAACCAATTGCGTGAAAAAGTTGGGGTCATGTTTGGAAATCCAGAAACAACTCCTGGTGGACGTGCTCTGAAATTCTACGCATCAGTCCGTTTGGATGTTCGTGGAAGTACACAAATCAAGGGAACTGGTGACCAAAAAGATACCAATGTCGGTAAGGAAACTAAAATCAAGGTCGTGAAAAACAAGGTGGCTCCACCATTTAAGGAAGCTTTCGTTGAAATCATGTACGGAGAAGGGATTTCTAAGACTGGTGAGCTTTTGAAAATCGCAAGCGATTTGGATATCATCAAAAAAGCAGGAGCTTGGTACTCTTACAAGGATGAGAAAATCGGGCAAGGTTCTGAAAATGCTAAGAAATACTTGGCAGATCACCCAGAAGTCTTTGATGAGATTGACCATCAAGTCCGTGTTCAATTTGGTTTGGTTGATGGAGAAGAAGCTTCTGTAGAAGGTGTTGAGACTAAAAAAGATGAAGCAGTTCAAGCAGACTCTGTGAATGAAGAAGTCACACTTGATCTAGGCGATGAACTTGAAATCGAAATTGAAGAATAAGCTGTCAAAGTAGTGGAGAAATCCACTGCTTTTTCGTTGCTTTGCTCTGGTTTTTAGCTCACGCATAGTTTGCTGTTTCTTGTCGCTCCTTTCGAAAGCTGATATAATAGCCTTATGAATAAAAAACGAACAGTGGACCTGATTCATGGTCCGATTCTTCCTTCTCTCTTGAGTTTTGCCTTCCCAATCTTGCTGTCCAATATTTTTCAACAGCTCTATAATACTGCTGATGTCTTGATTGTTGGGCGTTTTCTTGGTCAAGAATCCTTGGCGGCAGTAGGGGCTACAACGGCCATTTTTGACCTGATTGTAGGTTTTACTCTTGGTGTTGGCAATGGGATGGGGATTGTCATTGCTCGCTATTATGGGGCTCGGAATTTCACTAAAATTAAAGAAGCGGTAGCAGCTACCTGGATTTTAGGCGCTCTTTTGAGTATTGTGGTTATGTTGCTGGGATTTCTTGGTTTGTATCCTCTTTTACAGTACCTAGATACCCCTGCTGAAATTCTTTCTCAGTCCTATCAATATATTTCTATGATTGTGACCTGTGTAGGTGTCAGCTTTGCCTATAATCTTTTTGCAGGTTTGTTGCGGTCCATTGGGGACAGTCTAGCAGCGCTTGGATTTCTGATTTTCTCTGCCTTGGTTAATGTGGTTCTGGATCTCTATTTTATTACGCAACTGCAACTGGGAGTTCAATCTGCGGGACTTGCTACCATTATTTCGCAAGGCTTATCAGCGGTTCTCTGTTTTTACTATATTCGCAAGAGTGTTCCAGAACTTCTACCTCAGCTGAAACATTTTAAATGGGACAAGGCCTTGTACGCGGATCTCTTGGAGCAAGGTTTGGCTATGGGTTTGATGAGTTCAATTGTGTCCATCGGCAGTGTGATTTTACAGTCTTCAGTTAATACCTTTGGTGCAGTAATTATTAGCGCCCAGACGGCGGCTCGACGCATTATGGCCTTCGCCCTTCTTCCTATGACCGCTATTTCTGCATCAATGACGATCTTTGCTTCTCAGAATCTAGGAGCTAAGCGCCCAGACCGCATTGTTCAAGGTATTCGAATCGGCAGTCGTTTAAGTATGTCCTGGGCAATTTTTGTTTGTGTCTTCCTCTTTTTTGCCAGTCCAGCCTTGGTTTCCTTCTTGGCTAGTTCGACGGATAGCTACTTGGTAGAAAATGGAAGTCTCTATCTGCAAATCAGTTCAGCCTTTTATCCTATTTTGAGTCTCTTACTGATTTATCGTAATTGCTTGCAGGGCTTGGGGCAAAAAGTCCTTCCTCTGGTTTCTAGCTTTATAGAACTAATCGGAAAAATCGCTTTTGTGGTCTTGATTATTCCTTGGGCAGGATATAAGGGAGTTATCCTTTGCGAACCCCTTATCTGGGTTGCCATGACTATCCAACTTTATTTCTCACTGTTTCGTCACCCCTTGATAAAAGAAGGCAAGGAAATCTTGGCAACAAAAGTACCATCCTAGCTTGATTTGCTAAATAAAATCCATTTCCTCTAGTGAAAATCGAAAAAACTTGTGTTATAATAAGAAAGATTAAAATGTGAAAAAAGGAGATTCCTAATGGGACGTAAATGGGCCAATATCGTAGCCAAGAAAACGGCTAAAGATGGAGCTAACTCTAAAGTATATGCAAAATTTGGTGTAGAAATCTATGTAGCAGCTAAAAAAGGTGATCCAGACCCAGAATCAAACACTGCTTTGAAATTCGTTATCGACCGTGCTAAACAAGCCCAAGTGCCAAAACACGTTATCGATAAAGCGATTGATAAAGCAAAAGGAAATACAGACGAAACCTTTACAGAAGGACGTTACGAAGGATTTGGACCAAATGGTTCTATGCTGATTGTTGATACTTTGACTTCTAACGTTAACCGTACAGCAGCCAATGTTCGTGCAGCTTTTGGTAAAAATGGTGGAAACATGGGTGCTTCAGGTTCTGTTTCTTACCTCTTCGACAACAAGGGTGTTATCGTATTTGCAGGTGAAGATGCGGATGCAGTCTTTGAGCAATTGCTAGAAGCAGATGTGGATGTGGACGATGTAGAAGCAGAAGAAGGTACAATCACAGTTTACACAGCTCCAACTGACCTTCATAAGGCTATCGTTGCTTTGCGTGAATCAGGTATCCAAGAATTCCAAGTGACTGAATTGGAAATGATTCCTCAATCAGAAGTGGAATTGTCAGGCGATGACCTTGAAACCTTTGAAAAACTTTACAGCGTTCTTGAAGACGACGAAGACGTCCAAAAGATTTATACGAACGTAGATGGATTCTAATAGAAAAACGAACAGTTTTACTAGCTGTTCGTTTTTTTGATATTTGAACTTAGACTCAGGTTTCAGAATCGTTTTGTTGCTTGCTTTTTTCTAGTCCTAGACCGACTGCATGTTTTTGGACGAGCAAGAGCTCTCCATTGTCCTGTTTTGCAAAAGTTAAGGTAACAGTCTTGATCTTGTCTCCAATGGAGATATAGGTGATTTTTTTCGTATCGTAACCCCCAAGAGCGAAGTCAAACTCGGAATCTGGCTTTCCGTGTTTGTTGATAATATCCTCGTAGTTGGTACCACCTTTTCCTTTGTTGTCAAGGTCACCTTCGATTAAGGCGTCGAACTGTTCTTGGGTCCAGGCGAAGGTATCGTCTGTCAAGCCGCTTTTTTCTTCGCGTTCCATTGATGTACTCGTATCTCTGTAGGAACGGTTAAACTCCTTGGCATACTCTTTGTAGACATCAGCGTATAGTACCTGAGTCGTAAAGAAAAGTATAACAGAGGCAACTGCCAGGGCTGTTCCGATAATAGCCATTGTTTTCCGTTTTTTGATGTTGATGATAAGGCCGATAATCCCCAAGATAAATGCGACGATGCCGATGAACAACGATAGATAGTTAATAAACGGGATCCAGGATCCTAAAAGTGCGATGGCTCCAAAAATGGTTGCTAAGATTCCTAAAACTCTTTGTTCTTCTGGTTTCATTTGAAAGTTTTCTCCCTTCATTGAGTGAATGGATTTCTATCCACAGTAGTAAGTGCTTATTATATAAAAGATATTGCCTAATGTCAATTTAAACTAAAATAGTTCTCTAGGAAACTTTTTTCTTGACATCCCTCCTCAAAGTGGTAAAATAGTTCTCACGAAAACTTATTTAGTTCCTAAGAGAACTAAATACAAGGGTTAGAAAGGAGCAATCATGGATAAACCGATGTTAGTCTTTAAGCGTTTTGGTCACCAGATTCATTTGATGGTACAAAAGGAAGCCAAACGTTGTGGTATTGAGTTTATGGGTGGACCGCAAGGTCAGGTGTTGCGTTTTTTGGATAGCCGTGGGGAAAACCAAGACTTGGTCTTGATTAAAGATATTGAGAAGGAACTCAATATTAGCAAGTCTGTTGCTAGTAATCTAGTTAAGCGTATGGTGCAAAATGGTTTGGTGGAATTGGAGGTGAGTCCTAGCGATAAGCGGGCTAAGTTTGTTCGTCTGACAGACAAATCGCGTTCTCAAATGCAAGAGATTAAGGCCTTTTTTGAACGAATAGACAAGCAGTTGATGGAAGGCATTGATGAAGATGAATTACTGATTTTTGAGAAAGTTCTCGGTCAACTACAGGAAAATATCAAGGGAATAGGAGGAGAGAATGAAGAAATTAGCCAAACGAATTAGTAGAAAAGAATGGGGGATGATTTTACTAGCCATTCTCTTTACTTGCTTTTCGGTCTATCTAGAGTTGGAAGTGCCAACCTATATCTCAAAAATTACGGATTTGCTAGGTAGTCAAGGAACTAATTTAGATGAGTTATGGCAACCAGCAGGTATGATGGTGGGAATGTCCTTTCTAGCCTTCTTATCCGCAGTTGCAGTTGGATTTTTTGCGTCCAGAGTGGCCGCTTCTTATACTAGTAGGCTGAGAAGTGATATTTTTAACCGAGTTTTGGATTACTCGCAGACAGAGATTAAGAAATTCTCTATTCCCAGTCTCCTAACTCGTACCACCAATGACATTACTCAGGTTCAGATGTTGATTACCATGGGCTTGCAAGTAGTTACGCGTGGTCCGATTATGGCTATCTGGGCTATCGGGAAGATTTTAGGTCATTCAGAATACTGGCTCTGGGCTGTGCTTGTGGCAGTGATTGTCAATGTTTTGATGACAACAGTTTTGATGACGCTAGCCTTTCCAAAACAGTCCTTGATTCAAAGTCTGACTGATAAATTGAACAGTATCACTCGTGAAAGCTTAGCAGGTATTCGTGTTGTTCGTGCCTACAATGCAGAGGACTACCAAAATAAAAAATTTGCTGCAGCAAATGATGAGCTGACACGTTTGAATTTGTTTGTCAACCGTCTTATGGCCATTCTAAATCCCATCATGATGGGGATTTCAAGTGGTTTAAGTGTGGCGATTTACTGGATTGGGGCCTATGTAATCAACGATGCTGCTCCATCAGCGCGTCTGCCTCTCTTTAGTGACATGGTTGTTTTCATGTCTTATGCCATGCAGGTTGTCATGGGCTTCCTTCTCATGGGAGCACTCTTCATTGTTCTTCCCCGAACCATGGTCTCTGCTAAGCGGATTAATCAAGTTCTAGATTTGTATTCCTCTATCCAAAATCCTGCCCAAGTCCAGCAGGCTGATGAAAACCTCAAAGGTCAGGTCGAATTTAAGGATGTGACCTTCCGTTATGCGGCAAATTCGGAGGCGGTTATTGAACATGTTAGCTTCAAGGCAGAAGAGGGTCAAACAGTGGCCTTTATTGGGTCAACAGGTTCTGGTAAATCAACTCTGGTCAATCTGATTCCACGTTTTTACGATGTATCAGCAGGAGAAATTCTGGTAGACGGTGTCAATGTTCAAGACTATGCCTTAGAAGATTTGCGCAACAAGATTGGTTATATTCCTCAGAAAGCGGTTCTCTTTTCAGGTAATGTCAAGGACAATTTAGACTTTGGACAGAGTCAAGAAACACCGCTTAGTGAGCAGGCCATGTGGCAGGCTTTGGAGTTGGCCCAGTCTAAGAACTTTATCGAAGACAAGGAAGCAGGATTGGCGTCAGAAGTGGCCCAAGGAGGAACCAATTTCTCAGGTGGCCAAAGACAGCGTCTGGCCATTGCGCGTGCCTTGGCTCGGAAGCCAGAGATCCTTATTTTTGATGACTCCTTCTCAGCCTTGGACTACAAGACAGACCGAGTTTTACGTCAAGATTTAGCTGAAAAAACTAAGTCTATGACCAAGCTCATTGTCGCACAGCGCATCTCAACGATTATGGATGCAGATTTGATTTTGGTCTTGGATCAAGGAAAAGTCGTGGGACAAGGTACCCACAAGGAACTTCTAGCAAGCAATGAAGTTTACCAAGAAATTGCTTATTCACAACTATCGAAGGAGGAATTGGAACATGGAAAATAAGAAAATGTCTCTCTGGAAACAGAGTAAACCCTATCTTGCAGGCCTCCAGTTTGCCCTTCTAATCGCCTTTCTAGCAACAATCTTATCCAATATCATTACTGTATATGGTCCAACCCGCATCAAGGAAATGACCAATATCATTGCCAGTGGCCTGGCAACAAGTGTGGATGTCGCGGCGGTTGCAGCTATTGGTGGTTTTTTGGCCGTGATCTATGTGATTGGACTCCTATCAAATTATTTGCAGGCCTTTCTGTTTACAACAGCTATTCAACGTTTTTCAGAGCGTTTGAGAAGAGCGATTGCAGAGAAAATCAATAGCCTACCATTGGGATATTTTGATGGGCACTCTCAGGGGGATACTTTGTCTCGTGTAACCAATGACGTTGACACTGCAGCCCAGTCCCTCAATCAAAGTCTGGGAACAGTTCTTTCATCTAGTTTACTGGTCGTGGCAGTCTTGGTAACCATGTTTGGGATGAACTGGATTTTAGCCTTGGTGACGGTTGTTTCAACCCTTATTGGTTTTGTTTTCGTGTCCGTCTTTATGGGCAAATCCCAGGGCTTCTTTAAGAGTCAGCAACAAGATTTGGCAGCTGTCAATGGCTATGTGGAGGAAATGTACTCTGGCCATAATGTGGTGACCAGTTATAATGCCATCGAAAGTACGAAAGAAGAATTTGCGACATTAAACCATCGTCTGTATGATAGTATCTGGAAATCTCAGTTTATTTCAGGGATTATGATGCCGATTATGATGTTTATTGGGAACTTTAGCTATGCCTTGGTGATTATCGTTGGTGCAGCCTTAGCCTTAAATGGGCACATCAGTATCGGGATTATCGTTGCATTTATGGCCTATGTTCGTATCTTTTCTCAGCCTCTTTCACAAATTGCCCAAGGGATTACTAGTCTTCAGCAGGCTAGTGCAGCCATGGGACGCGTCTTCGAATTCCTAGCTGAAGAGGAAATGGAAGACGAATCCCATAAAGAAAGACAATTGAGCGATATGAAAGGTCAAGTAGTCTTTGATCGAGTCTCCTTTGGTTATACACTTGATCGGACTATCATCCACGATTTTTCTGCGACGGCTCATGCAGGTCAAAAGGTTGCCATTGTCGGACCGACTGGGGCTGGTAAGACAACTATTGTCAATCTTTTGATGAAGTTCTATGAGATTGATAAGGGAAGTATCCGTATCGATGGTGTGGATACCAAGGATATGAAGCGTTCGGAAGTACACGATGCCTTTTCAATGGTCTTGCAGGATACTTGGCTCTTTGAAGGAACCATTCGCGACAATCTTATCTATAACCAAGAGGGGATTAGTGATGAGCGCGTGATTGAAGCCAGCAAGGCTGTAGGGATTCACCACTTTATCATGACACTACCAGATGGTTACGATACCGTCTTGGATGATACAGTGACCTTGTCTGTCGGACAAAAACAACTCTTGACTATCGCTCGTGCTTTGCTGAAAGATGCGCCACTCCTAATCCTAGATGAGGCGACTTCTTCTGTTGATACCCGTACAGAGGAATTGATTCAGAAAGCCATGGATCGTTTGATGGAGGGAAGAACTTCCTTTGTCATCGCTCACCGCTTGTCTACCGTCCGAAATGCTGATTTGATTCTTGTTATGAAGAATGGTAATATCATCGAGCAAGGAAATCATGATGAGCTGATGGCGCAAGCTGGTTTCTACGCTGACCTCTACAACAGTCAATTTACAGAAGACGAAGCAGAAGAATAAACCCAAAGAAGGCTTGACGGCCTTCTTTTTCTGCACTATACTAGAAGACAAGTGCTTCCCTATAAGTAAAATTTGAGTAAGTGATGAGAAAATATATGAAAAATTATCAAGAATGGTATGACCACATTGCTGGTAACATTGAAAATAGGCCCTTTCTTCTGAGCTTGTTAAGAACTTTCAATCGGTTCATGACGGCAGTTATGCCTATGATTTATCTAACCTTGTTAGCAACTACCTATCTCCAACAAGGACTTGGGAAACAGGTCGGAATCTATTTGTTTATTCCAGCGTCAGGTTTTGTGATTTTGTCCTTTCTTCGTAAGAAAATCAATGCCCCTAGGCCTTATGAGGAATGGACTATTAAACCCTTGCTTGACAGAGATAGTCCTGGTCAGTCAATGCCCAGTCGTCATGTCTTTTCAGCAACCATTATCTCCATGGCTTGCTTACATGCTAGTTTATCTGTAGGGGTTATCTTGTTGGTCTTGTCAGCTTTCCTCGGTCTAGTAAGAGTCTTAGGGGGAGTGCATTATCCCAAGGATGTAGTGGTTGCTTATATTTGTGGCCTTGCGTGGGGTATGCTTTTCTTTCTATTTTGAATTGTAAGTTAAGGTGGTCCTACAACCACTTACGGGTCTAAAGTAACCACTTGCTTTTTTGCTCTTGTTTTCTTATTTTGGCTTTGATATAGTAGAGTCAGAAAGGAGATGGAATGAAGTTACGAATCGAAATTGACAGCAATTTAGAGGAAACTGAAATTGTCATCAAGGCAGCGGCTTTGACAGATGAGATTGCGGATTTACAGCGCCTCTTGCAAGAATCCAAGTCTCCTCGGTTGATTTTTTACAAGGGGACGGGTGAATATTATCTGGACTTGTCGGAAATTCTTTTCTTTGAAACAGAGGGGAACAAGATTTACGCCCATACCCAGAAAGATGCCTACGAGGTTCGACTTAAACTCTATGAGTTAGAGTCTATCCTGCCCCGTTATTTCAGTCGAGTATCCAAGTCGACCATTGCTAATATTCGGCAAGTTTACTCGGTTGACAAGTCCTTTTCAGGAACGGGCACCATTTCCTTTTATCAAACCCACAAGGAGGTTCATGTCTCACGGCATTACCAATCCCTCCTAAAAGAAAATCTAAGAAACATGAGGTAAGAAGATGAAAAAGAAAGCATTTGGTATTGTATTGCTAGTATTGGCAGCTTTAATATTATTACAAGGAAATTTTGGAATCCCTTCATTCGGTGGGCAAATTTGGCCCTTGCTTGGTATTGCATTTTTTGCCTATCAATCAGTTGGAGCTTTGTTGCGTCGTCACTTAACTTCAGCCTCTTTTACAGCTCTAGTAGCCTTAATGATTGCTAACCACTTTTATGGCATTTTACCAATTCCCAATCAGTCATTGTTCTGGGCAAGTATTTTAATCGTAATGGGTGTCAGCGCACTCACTCATTCTAACAGAACTTGGAATGGGAAAAAATGGTGGTATGATGGTAAAAAGACCATTCTTACAGATAAGGAAGTTGCTTTTGGGACTGGGACTTTCTACAAGCAAAATCAAGAATTGGTAGACGACCAAGTAGAAGTTGGTTTTGGAAATGCCAAGATATATTATGACAATGCAGAGATGTTGGGAGATAGCGCAACCCTGAAAGTGGAAGTTGGTTTTGGCAATGCAGTTATCTATGTTCCTCAACATTGGGGAGTTGATTTAAAGGTAGAAACTTTCTGTGGCGTAGCCAAGGCAGATACTCCTCTAGCGCCAACCAGCAAAACCTTGATTATCCGTGGAGATGTGGCCTTTGGGAAGTTGGGAATTGTCTACGTTAAATAAAAAAATCTTCCAATTCCCTTGCAAAAATGAAGAAAGTGTGATAACATAGTACAGTATGTGGTGCTAGCACATCCGCTATATTAGATCTAATAGGAGGAAAACACAAATGGCTAAAGTATGTTACTTTACAGGTCGTAAGACTGTATCAGGAAACAACCGTTCACACGCGATGAACCAAACAAAACGTGCCGTAAAACCAAACCTTCAAAAAGTTACTGTTCTTATCGATGGTAAACCTAAAAAAGTTTGGGCTTCAGCTCGTGCTTTGAAATCAGGTAAAGTTGAACGCGTTTAATAATAAAAGTAAGGAGACCTTAGGGTCTTTTTTCTTTTACTGTAGATATAAAATCATTTGAAAAATAGAGTAAATATCCGCTGATACAGTATTCTGCTTTTACACTTGGGCTGAAATATGATAAAATAGAGTATCAACTAGTTGAGGTAAAAAGGATGACTGTAAAAATTAATACAAAAGATGGTCAAATCGAACTAACAGATGAAGTGATTGCAACCGTCGTAGGTGGAGCAGCAACTGAAATTTTTGGTGTGGTCGGTATGGCTAGTAAAAATGCCCTCAAAGATAATTTCCAAGCCCTTCTAGGTAAGGAAAATTATTCCAAAGGTGTCGTCGTAAAAGCGGCCGAAGATGGCAGTATTGCAGTTGATGTATATACCGTGTTGAGCTACGGAACAAAGATTAGCGAAGTGTCAAAAAACATTCAAGAGCGTGTTCGATTTAGTTTGGAAAACCAACTTGGAATTACCGCTCAGACTGTAAATGTCTACATTCAAAATATCAAAGTTGTAGGAGAATAACCGTGTCAAAAATTACTACTAGCTTATTTCAAGAAATGGTGCAGGCTGCATCAACTCGCTTGAATAAGCAAGCTGAATATGTCAATTCATTAAACGTCTTTCCAGTTCCAGATGGAGATACTGGTACAAATATGGGAATGACCATTGAAAATGGTGCTAAGGAAGTTGCAGACAAACCAGCTTCTACTGTTGGAGAAGTAGCGAGCATTCTTGCCAAAGGTCTTTTGATGGGTGCGCGTGGGAACTCAGGAGTTATTACGTCTCAGCTTTTCCGTGGATTTTCACAAGCCATCAAGGATAAAGACGAGTTAACAGGTCAAGATTTGGCTCTTGCCTTCCAATCAGGTGTGGAAGTTGCCTATAAGGCCGTTATGAAACCAGTTGAAGGAACGATTTTGACAGTTTCTCGTGGTGCTGCTATCGGTGCTAAGAAAAAGGCTGAGCAAACAGATGACGCTGTTGAAGTCATGCGCGCAGCCTTGGAAGGTGCTAAAACAGCTCTAGCTAAAACACCAGACATGCTTCCAGTATTGAAAGAAGTTGGCGTTGTGGATTCAGGTGGTCAAGGACTGGTCTTCATCTATGAAGGGTTCCTTTCAGCCCTTACTGGTGAATATATTGCATCTGAGGACTTTGTAGCGACTCCTGCCAATATGAGTGAAATGATCAATGCAGAACATCATAAATCTGTAGCTGGTCATGTAGCGACTGAGGACATCACCTTTGGTTACTGTACTGAAATCATGGTAGCTCTTAAGCAAGGTCCAACCTATGCCAAAGATTTTGACTACGACGAATTCCGTAACTACTTGAATGAGCTTGGAGATTCTCTCCTCGTTGTTAACGATGATGAAATTGTCAAAGTCCATGTCCATACAGAAGATCCAGGACTTGTTATGCAAGAAGGTCTCAAATATGGTAGCTTGGTCAAGGTAAAAGTTGACAATATGCGTAACCAACACGAAGCACAGGTTGAAAAAGAAGCTGCTCAAGTTAGCAAGCCTGCTGAAGAAAAAGAGTATGCTTTGATTGCTGTAGTGGCTGGTAAAGGTCTAGCAGATATCTTCCGTTCTCAAGGTGTGGATTATGTTATTGAAGGCGGTCAAACTATGAACCCTTCAACTGAAGACTTTATCAAGGCTGTTGAACAGGTCAACGCTCGTAACATTATCTTCCTGCCAAACAACAAAAACATCTTCATGGCAGCTCAATCTGCAGCAGAAGTTTTGGAACAACCAGCAGTAGTGGTGGAAGCTCGTACTCTTCCTCAAGGTTTGACAAGTCTTCTTGCTTTTGATCCAAGCAAGTCCATCGAAGAAAACCAAGAGCGTATGACTGCTGCTCTTAGCGATGTCGTTAGTGGAAGCGTCACAACAGCTGTGCGTGATACAACGATTGATGGCTTAGAAATCCATGAAAACGATAATCTTGGTATGGTGGATGGGAAAATTCTCGTGTCAAACCCTGACATGCACCAAACCTTGACAGAAACATTGAAACATATGTTGGATGAAGACAGTGAAATCGTAACCTTCTATGTTGGTGAAGATGGAAGTGAAGAACTTGCCAATGAGATTGCCCAAGAAATCGCAGAAGAATTTGAAGACGTTGAAGTCGAGATTCACCAAGGTCAACAACCTGTTTACCCATACCTATTTAGTGTGGAATAAGATTAATGAAGAACTGAGAAATCAGTTCTTTTTTCTTCATTTGAATAATGAAATCGGTATCTTTTTAATAAAAACAAAAATAACATTCATAAATAAACGTTAAAATAGAAAATTCAGAAAATTTCTTCTTTTCTCTTGAAAAATTTTGAAAAAATGGTATGATAGTAACAAGTTATTTTTAAGAGAAGAGAAAGGGGAACAATGGAGAAAATCAGTTTAGAATCTCCTAAGACGGGGTCGGACCTAGTTTTGGAAACACTTCGTAATTTAGGAATTGATACCATCTTTGGTTATCCTGGTGGTGCGGTCTTGCCTTTTTATGATGCGATATATAATTTTAAAGGCATTCGCCACATTCTAGGGCGCCATGAGCAAGGTTGTTTGCATGAAGCTGAAGGTTATGCCAAATCAACTGGAAAGTTGGGTGTTGCCGTCGTCACTAGCGGACCGGGAGCAACAAATGCCATTACAGGGATTGCAGATGCCATGAGCGATAGTGTTCCCCTTTTGGTCTTTACAGGTCAGGTAGCGAGAGCAGGGATTGGGAAAGATGCCTTTCAGGAGGCAGACATCGTGGGAATTACCATGCCAATCACTAAGTACAATTACCAAGTTCGTGAGACAGCTGATATCCCTCGTATCATTACGGAAGCTGTCCATATCGCAACTACAGGTCGCCCAGGGCCAGTCGTAATTGACCTACCTAAAGACGTGTCTGCTTTAGAAACAGACTTCATCTATTCACCAGAAGTGAACCTACCAAGCTACCAACCGACTCTTGAGCCAAATGATATGCAAATCAAGAAAATTTTGAAGCAATTATCCAAGGCTAAAAAGCCAGTCTTGCTAGCTGGTGGTGGAATTAGTTATGCTGAAGCAGCTGCAGAATTAAATGAATTTGCAGAGCGTTATCAAATTCCAGTGGTAACCAGCCTTTTGGGGCAAGGAACGATTGCAACGAGTCACCCACTCTTTCTTGGAATGGGAGGTATGCACGGGTCATTCGCAGCTAATATTGCCATGACGGAAGCCGACTTTATGATTAGTATTGGTTGCCGTTTCGATGACCGTTTGACAGGAAATCCAAAGACTTTTGCTAAGAATGCTAAGGTTGCCCACATTGATATTGACCCTGCCGAGATTGGCAAGATTATCAGTGCAGATATTCCGGTAGTTGGAGATGCTAAGAAAGCCTTGCAAATGTTGTTAGCGGAACCAACAGTTCATAACAATACTGAGAAATGGATTGAGAAAGTTACTAAAGACAAGAACCGTGTTCGTTCTTATGATAAGAAAGAGCGTGTGGTTCAGCCGCAAGCTGTTATTGAACGAATTGGTGAATTGACGAATGGAGATTCCATTGTGGTAACAGACGTTGGTCAACACCAAATGTGGACAGCTCAGTATTATCCCTACCAAAACGAACGTCAGTTAGTGACTTCAGGTGGTTTGGGAACGATGGGATTTGGAATTCCAGCAGCAATCGGTGCTAAAATTGCTAACCCAGATAAGGAAGTAGTCTTGTTTGTTGGGGATGGCGGTTTCCAAATGACTAACCAGGAATTGGCTATTTTGAACATTTACAAGGTGCCAATCAAGGTGGTTATGCTGAACAACCACTCACTTGGAATGGTTCGCCAGTGGCAGGAATCCTTCTATGAAGGTAGAACATCAGAGTCAGTCTTTGACACCCTTCCTGATTTCCAATTGATGGCACAAGCTTATGGCATTAAAAACTATAAGTTTGACAATCCTGAGACCTTGGCTCAAGACCTTGAAGTGATCACTGAGAATGTTCCTATGCTCATCGAGGTAGATATTTCTCGTAAGGAACAGGTGTTACCAATGGTACCAGCTGGTAAGAGTAATCATGAGATGTTGGGGGTGAAGTTCCATGCGTAGAATGTTAACAGCAAAACTACAAAATCGTTCAGGAGTCCTCAATCGCTTTACAGGTGTCCTATCTCGTCGTCAGGTTAATATTGAAAGCATCTCTGTTGGAGCAACAGAAGATCCAAATGTATCGCGTATTACCATTATTATTGATGTTGCTTCACATGATGAGGTGGAGCAAATTATCAAACAGCTCAATCGTCAGATTGATGTGATTCGCATTCGTGATATTACAGACAAGCCTCATTTGGAGCGCGAGGTGATTTTGGTTAAGATGTCAGCGCCAGCTGAGAAGCGAGCTGAGATTCTAGCGATTATTCAACCTTTCCGTGCAACAGTGGTAGACGTAGCACCAAGCTCGATTACCATTCAGATGACGGGAAATGCAGAAAAGAGCGAAGCTTTATTGCGAGTCATTCGACCATACGGTATTCGTAATATTGCTCGTACGGGTGCAACTGGATTTACCCGCGATTAAAAATCCGACTTAAATTTGTTAAACTAGCCTAAAAGGCAATAAATAATAGAAAAGAGAGAAAAACTATGGCAGTTCAAATGGAATACGAAAGAGATGTTAAAGTAGCAGCACTTGACGGTAAAAAAATCGCTGTTATCGGTTATGGTTCGCAAGGACATGCGCATGCACAAAACTTGCGTGATTCAGGTCGTGATGTTATCATCGGTGTACGTCCAGGTAAATCTTTTGACAAAGCAAAAGAAGATGGATTTGATACTTACACAGTAGCAGAAGCAACTAAATTGGCTGACGTTATCATGATTTTGGCACCAGACGAAATCCAACAAGAATTGTACGAAGCAGAAATCGCTCCAAACTTGGAAGCTGGAAACGCAGTTGGATTTGCTCATGGTTTCAACATCCACTTTGAATTTATCAAAGTTCCTGCGGATGTAGATGTCTTTATGTGTGCACCTAAAGGACCAGGACACTTGGTACGTCGTACTTATGAAGAAGGATTTGGTGTTCCAGCTCTTTATGCAGTTTACCAAGATGCAACAGGAAATGCGAAAAACATTGCTATGGACTGGTGTAAAGGTGTTGGAGCAGCTCGTGTAGGTCTTCTTGAAACAACTTACAAAGAAGAAACTGAAGAAGATTTGTTTGGTGAACAAGCTGTACTTTGTGGTGGTTTGACTGCCCTTATCGAAGCAGGTTTCGAAGTCTTGACAGAAGCAGGTTACGCTCCAGAATTGGCTTACTTTGAAGTTCTTCACGAAATGAAATTGATCGTCGACTTGATCTACGAAGGTGGATTCAAGAAAATGCGTCAATCAATTTCAAACACTGCTGAGTACGGTGACTATGTATCAGGTCCACGTGTAATTACTGAGCAAGTTAAAGAAAACATGAAAGCTGTCTTGGCAGACATCCAAAATGGTAAATTTGCAAATGACTTTGTAAATGACTATAAAGCTGGACGTCCAAAATTGACTGCTTACCGTGAACAAGCAGCTAACCTTGAAATTGAAAAAGTTGGTGCAGAATTGCGTAAAGCAATGCCATTCGTTGGTAAAAACGACGATGATGCATTTAAAATCTATAACTAATTGATAGAAATTAAGGTGAAGGCGAGTTGGGGGACTAACTCGCTTTTATAATCAATTCATCTCTTTTTAAAAGATGGATTACGATAAGTATGAAATAGTCTAGGAGAAAAAGATGTTAAGTTCAAAAGATATAATCAAGGCTCATAAGGTCTTGAACGGTGTGGTTGTGAATACCCCACTGGATTATGACCATTATTTATCGGAGAAGTATGGTGCTAAGATTTATTTGAAAAAGGAAAATGCTCAACGTGTTCGTTCTTTTAAGATCCGTGGTGCCTATTATGCCATTTCCCAGCTCAGCAAGGAAGAGCGTGAACGTGGGGTAGTCTGCGCTTCTGCGGGAAATCATGCGCAGGGAGTTGCCTATACTTGTAATGAGATGAAAATTCCTGCTACTATCTTTATGCCCATTACTACTCCGCAACAAAAGATTGGTCAAGTTCGCTTTTTTGGTGGGGACTTCGTGACTATTAAATTAGTTGGAGATACTTTTGATGCCTCAGCCAAAGCAGCTCAAGAATTTACAGTTTCTGAAAATCGTACCTTTATTGATCCTTTTGATGATGCCCATGTTCAGGCTGGTCAAGGGACCGTTGCTTATGAGATTTTAGAAGAAGCTCGAAAAGAATCGATTGATTTTGATGCTGTCTTAGTTCCTGTTGGAGGTGGCGGTCTCATTGCTGGGGTTTCTACCTATATCAAGGAAACAAGTCCAGAAATTGAAGTCATCGGAGTAGAGGCTAATGGGGCACGTTCCATGAAAGCTGCCTTTGAAGCTGGTGGACCTGTCAAACTCAAAGAAATTGACAAATTTGCGGATGGGATTGCTGTACAAAAGGTAGGTCAATTGACCTATGAAGCAACTCGTCAATATGTTCAAACCTTAGTAGGTGTCGATGAGGGATTGATTTCTGAAACCTTGATTGACCTTTACTCTAAGCAAGGGATTGTCGCAGAACCTGCTGGAGCGGCTAGTATCGCCTCTTTAGAGGTTTTAGCTGAATATATCAAGGGGAAAACCATTTGTTGTATCATTTCTGGAGGAAATAATGATATCAACCGTATGCCGGAAATGGAAGAGCGTGCCTTGATTTATGATGGGATCAAGCATTACTTTGTGGTTAATTTTCCACAGCGTCCGGGGGCTTTGCGTGAGTTTGTAAATGATATCTTGGGGCCAAATGATGATATCACACGTTTTGAGTATATCAAACGAGCTAGCAAGGGGACAGGCCCAGTATTGATTGGGATTGCCTTGGCAGATAAGCATGATTATGCAGGCTTGATTCGTCGAATGGAAGGTTTTGATCCATCTTATATTAACTTAAATGGTAATGAAACGCTCTATAATATGCTTGTCTGAGGACTAATAAAAAAAACATCATATTATTTGCACAACTGATGTATAGGTGCTATAATGAGGGTGAAGAAAGGGGGCGATTCCTATGGACTTAGGAAATCGATTACGCTATTTCTATCACAAGTCATTATAGTACCTATTATTTTTTGATTCAGTTTATAGTAAGGGAGTAAAATTACTTGTTATATATAAGGCGTATTTTTAGAATTCACTATTTTATATATGTCTAATCTGAAATTTGGTTAAATATAATAGGAATTAGAAAAAATAATCAATACTAATGAGAATCCTTATACTGAGTTAACTGAGAAGAGTGATAAGATACTAAGAAGATAAAAACAGTGGAAAATGTTAGAAGATAGGATACTATTGTCTCCTAACTACTCATCTTTTTATAGGTTTGAAGAAATAAAAAGGAATATTGATAAAGTAAATAAATAGTACCAGTTGATCAAGTGAAAAGTGCTTATAAAGGCAGGAAGAATATCAAAGAAGGAGAAGAGAAATAATAGTTAGTAATAGTGTGGAGAGAAAGTCTTTCACTATTAGAAATATTGTTTTAAAGTTGGATAAATAGAATAAAGTTGAAGATAAAACCTGTCTAACCTATCCCGAACTGGCATTTGTAAATTATGAATATTTTTACAAACAAAAGAGTTAATAATACAATTATTTTAAAGGTATTTACTAATGGTTTATAGTAAGTGAAAACCTATATATTATCGGCTTTAATAAGATAGTAACAGAAAAATAAATCATTAATTTTATTGAATATATGTTTTTTTATTGACAAAACACATAAAAACGTATACAATTAAATATCGTAAAGAAGAAAATAGGAGAAGGACATGGCTAAGTCAAACTTTGAAAAAGTAGAATCAGTTGTTGGCTGGGTTCGTGATAAGAAGATCACAGGCTACCGTATCTCTAAAGAAACGAATGCGCGTGAAATGTCTATCATTGCTCTAGCGCAGGGTCGTGCAAAAGTAAAAAATATTTCATTTGAAACAGCTCTAGGTTTAATTGATTTCTATGAAAAAATCATGAAAAATTTGAAGATTAATCTTTGGATGATGGCGGATTCTTGAATAGGGTCTGCCTTTTCATTTTTTGGCTAGTAAAAAGACTGCACGGTTGATGCAGCCTTTTCTTTTTATTTGAGATAGCGTTGAAGGAATTCTTTTGTACGGTCTTCTTTAGGATTAGTGAAGAGGTCTTCTGGTTTGCCTTCTTCAGCAATCACACCCTTATCCATAAAGATAACACGATGAGAGACATCACGGGCGAATTCCATTTCGTGGGTTACAACAATCATGGTCAAGCCTTCCTGAGCCAAATCTTGCATGATTTTGAGGACTTCTCCAACCATTTCTGGATCGAGAGCTGATGTTGGTTCATCAAAGAGAATGGCGTCCGGATTCATGGAGAGGGCACGAGCGATGGCTACACGTTGTTTTTGACCACCTGAGAGTTGTTTCGGTTTTGCTTGCCAGTAGCGTTCTCCCATGCCGACCTTTTCAAGGTTTTCTTTGGCAATCTTTTCAGCTTCTGTACGTTCGCGTTTAAGGACAGTCGTCTGAGCGACAATTGTGTTTTCAAGTACGTTAAGATTTTCAAAGAGGTTAAAGGATTGGAACACCATCCCCAACTTTTCACGGTATTGCGTGAGGTCATAGCCTTTTTCGAGAACGTTTTGTCCATGATAAAGGATTTGTCCATCAGTTGGAGTTTCAAGTAGGTTAATGGAGCGTAGGAAGGTTGATTTTCCGCTTCCAGAGCTTCCGATGATAGAGATAACTTCACCCTTGTGAACAGTTAGAGAAATGTCTTTTAGCACTTCGTTTTGTCCATAGGATTTTTTGAGGTGTTTAATTTCAAGGATTGCTTGTGTCATTATTTCAAATCCTCCGTTTGCATTTGGTTAGCACCTGTAGTATAGGTATCCATGTCCATGCGGCGTTCGATGAAGCGTAGGATACGTGTTACGGTGAAGGTGAGGACAAAGTAAATCACGGCGATGATTGTAAATGTCTGGAAGTATTGATAGGTTTGTGTTGCCACGGTATTTCCTGAGAAATAAAGTTCGACAACAGATATAACGTTCAATACAGATGTATCTTTGATATTGATGACAAATTCATTACCAGTTGCTGGTAGGATGTTACGGACAACCTGAGGTAGGACAATCTTACGCATGGTTTGGTTATGAGTCATACCAAGAGCAGTCGCAGCTTCAAATTGTCCCTTGTCAACTGCTAGGATACCACCACGAACGATTTCAGTCATGTAGGCACCAGTGTTGATCGAAACGATGAAGATAGCAGCAAGTGTGCGGTCAAGGTTGATACCGAAAGCTTGGGCAGTTCCGTAGTAGATAACCATCGATTGAACGATCATTGGTGTACCACGGAAAATTTCAATGTAGACATTGAGAATCCAGCCGACTAGCTTTTGTAAGCCATAAATAGCTTTATTTTCAGAGAGAGGAGCAGTACGGAAGACACCAATGGCAAGACCAATAATGAGACCTATGATGGTTCCGACGATTGAGATTAAAAGAGTGATACCAGCACCACGCAATAGTTGTTGCCAGTTCTCAGAAAGAATTTTAGCGACTTGGCTAAAGAAACTACTGCTAGTCTCTTCAGTTGTCGTAGCTTCGGCAGGTTGTTCCTTGATCATACGATCCATCAAGGCAACTTGGTCGTCTTTTGAAATGGTTTCAATGCTGGCATTGATTTGGCTAATACGATTGTCATCTTTACGAAGTCCAATGGCGATAGCTGTATCTTCTTCCCCCGTTTTGAAACCTGGTTCTACTTGAACCATCTTGAACTTAGAGTTAGCAGCTTCAGCAGTCAGTGCTTCTGGGCGTTCAGAAACATAAGCATCAATGACACCAGCCTCAAGAGCTTGGCGCATTTGAGCGAAGTCTCCCATGGCTGTTTCTTTTTTAGCACCTGTGATTTGTGCAATCAAGTCGTAGAGGTAGACACCTTGTTGAGAAGTGATTTTTGCACCATTAAAGTCATCCAAAGATTTGGCATTTGCATAGGCAGAATCTTTTTTGACAAGCAAAACTGGTTCGCTAGTGTAGTAACTGCTTGAAAAGGCGATTTCTTGTTTGCGTTCAGCAGTAGGACTCATACCTGCGATAATCATGTCAATCTTACCAGAAGTAAGGGCAGGAACTAGACCTTCCCACTTTGTTTTAACAACCAAAGGTTCTTTACCTAAGTCCTTAGCGATTTTCTTGGCGATTTGAACATCGTATCCGTTAGCATACTGGTTAGTCCCATCGATTTTGACAGCCCCATTGCTATCATCATCCTGAGTCCAGTTAAAGGGAGCATATGCTGCTTCCATCCCGATGCGTAAATATTCATCGGCTTGGGCAACATTGACAAGTCCCAGCATCAGCAAGAGACTTGTGAAAATAGATAAGTATATTTTTCTCATGATTTCTCCTATTTCTAATCTATTAAAAAATAACTGTCTCCTATTTTATCGAAAAAAACTCTATTTTTCAATACAGGTAAGCCCTTACTTGAGAAAAAATGATATAATGATAGCAAAGATAAAAAGGGGGCTTGTTTAATGAAAAAAACTTTTTTCTTACTGGTGTTAGGCTTGTTTTACCTTCTGCCACTCTCTGTTTTTGCCATTGATTTCAAGATAAACTCCTACCAAGGAGATTTGTATATTCATGCAGATAACACGGCAGAATTTAGACAAAAGATAGTTTATCAGTTCGAGGAGGACTTTAAGGGCCAAATCGTGGGACTTGGACGTGCTGGTAAGATGCCTAGTGGGTTTGACATTGATCCTCATCCAAAGGTTCAGGCTGCGAAAAACGGTGCGGAACTGACAGATGTTACGAGCGAAGTGACAGAAGAAGCGAATGGTTATACTGTGAAAGTCTACAATCCAGGTCAGGAAGGCGACACAGTGGAAGTTGATATCACTTGGAACTTAAAAAATTTGCTTTTCCTTTATGATGATATCGCTGAATTAAATTGGCAACCTTTAACAGATAGTTCAGGGGCTATTGGAAAGTTTGAATTTCATGTGAGGGGAGACAAGGGAGCTGAAAAACTCTTTTTCCATACAGGGAAACTTTTTAGAGAGGGAACGATTGAAAAGAGTAACCTTGATTATACTATTCGTTTAGACAATCTTCCTCCTAAGCGTGGAGTTGAATTGCATGCTTATTGGCCTCGGACCGATTTTGCTAGCGCTAGGGTTCAGGGCTTGAAAGGGAATCGTTTAGAAGAGTTTAATAGGATAGAAGACTCGATTTTTAAAGAAAAAGAGCAAAGTAAACAGCTAGTTACTTGGGTCTTCCCTTCTATCCTTTCCATCTCCTTGTTATTGAGTGTCTGCTTTTATTTTATTTATAGAAGAAAGACCACTTCTTCAGTCAAATATGCCAAAAATCATCGTCTCTATGAACCACCAATGGAATTAGAACCTATGGTTTTATCAGAGGCTGTCTACTCTACCTCTTTGGAGGAAGTGAGTCCTCTAACCAAAGGAGCAGGTAAATTCACCTTTGACCAACTTGTTCAAGCTACTTTGCTAGATGTGATAGACCGTGGGAATGTCTCTATCATTTCAGAAGGGGATGCAGTTGGGTTAAGACTGGTAAAAGAAGATGGTTTGTCAAGCTTTGAGAAAGACTGTCTAAATCTGGCTTTTTCAGGCAAAAAAGAAACAGCTCTTTCCAATTTGTTTGCAGATTACAAGGTATCTGAAAGTCTTTATCGCGGAGCCAAAGCTGCTGATGAAAAACGGATTCAAGCAAGAGGGCTTCAGCTCAAATCTTCTTTCGAAGAAGTATTGAAAGAGATGCAAGAAGGAGTGCGAAATCGAGTTTCCTTCTGGGGACTCCCAGATTACTATCGACCTTTAACTGGTGGGGAAAAGGCCTTGCAAGTGGGGATGGGACTTTCTACGATCCTACCATTATTTATCGGATTTGGTCTGTTCTTGTACAGTTTGGACGTTTATGGCTATCTTTATATCCCCTTGGCAATACTTGGTTTTCTAGGTTTGGTTATGGCTGTTTTCTATTATTGGAAGCTTCGATTAGATAATCGTGATGGTGTCCTAAATGAAGCAGGAGCAGAAGTATACTATCTCTGGACCAGTTTTGAAAATATGTTGCGTGAGATTGCACGATTGGATCAGGCTGAATTGGAAAGTATTGTGGTCTGGAATCGTCTCTTGGTCTATGCGACCTTATTTGGCTATGCGGACAAGGTTAGTCATTTGATGAAGGTTCATCAGATTCAAGTGGAAAATCCAGATATCAATCTCTATGTAGCATATGGCTGGCATAGTATGTTTTATCATTCAAGTGCGCAAATGAGCCATTATGCTAGTGTCGCAAATACAGCAAGTACCTACTCCGTATCTTCTGGAAGTGGAAGTTCTGGTGGTGGCTTCTCCGGAGGTGGCGGCGGGGGCAGTATCGGTGCCTTTTAAAGAGAGCTATCAATGGCTGAAAAAATATGCTATAATGGAAGATAGAAAAAGGAGTAATCTATGTATCTTATTGAAATTTTAAAATCTATCTTCTTCGGTATTGTTGAAGGAATTACGGAATGGTTGCCGATTTCGAGTACAGGGCACTTGATTTTAGCAGAGGAGTTTATCCAATACCAAAATCAGAATGAATCTTTTATGTCCATGTTTAATGTCGTGATTCAGCTTGGTGCGATTTTAGCGGTTATGGTGATTTACTTTAACAAGCTCAATCCTTTCAAACCGACTAAGGATAAGCAGGAAGTTCGTAAGACTTGGAGACTGTGGTTGAAGGTCTTGGTTGCCACTTTGCCTTTACTTGCCGTCTTTAAATTTGATGATTGGTTTGATACCCACTTCCATAACATGGTTTCAGTTGCTCTCATGTTGATTATCTATGGGATTGCCTTTATCTATTTGGAAAAGCGCAATAAAGCGCGTGCTATCGAGCCAAGTGTAACAGAGTTGGACAAGCTTCCTTATACGACAGCTTTCTATATCGGACTCTTCCAAGTTCTTGCTCTTTTACCAGGAACCAGTCGTTCTGGGGCAACGATTGTCGGTGGTTTGTTAAATGGAACCAGTCGTTCTGTTGTGACAGAATTTACCTTCTATCTTGGAATTCCAGTTATGTTTGGAGCCAGCGCATTAAAGATTTTCAAATTTGTGAAAGCAGGACAGCTCTTGAGCTTTGGACAATTGTTCTTGCTCTTGGTTGCGATGGGAGTCGCCTTTGCGGTCAGCATGATCGCTATTCGTTTCTTGACAAGTTATGTGAAAAAACACGACTTTACCCTTTTCGGTAAATACCGTATCGTGCTTGGTAGTGTCTTGCTACTTTATAGCTTTGTTCGTTTATTTGTATAAGAAAAACCTTGAAGGGGCAGCTCTTCAAGGTTTTAAAATCCAGTAAGGGTAATCCCCAATAGGCGGACACCTCTTTCTTTTTCGCTTAACTCTTCATAGAGTTGCAGGGCTATTTGACTTATCTGACTAGCATCCTGTGTTTTTTGAACAATACTTTTTCGTTTAGTAAGAGTTGAAAAGTCTTCGTAGCGGATTTTCAAAATGACAATTTTTCCAGCTTTTTCTTGTTGATGTAGATTGAGAGCAACTCTTTCTGATAGAAGAGCCAGCTCTTTTTTGATGTCTTCCTCAGCACGGAGAATCTTTCCATAGGTTTTCTCCTTCCCGATTGATTTACGGATGCGATTGGATTTGACGGGGGAATTGTGAATACCACGAGCCTTTCGATAAAGGTCATAGCCCAGTCTTCCAAAACGGTCTATTAGGGTCACTTCAGGAACTTCAAGTAGATCAGCGCCAGTAAAAATCCCCATTTGATGAAGACGTTCCACCGTCTTTTTTCCTACTCCATGAAACTTGGAAATATCCATTTGTTTGAGAAAGTCCTCAGCCTGGTCAGGTAGAATCACTGTCAAACCATGAGGTTTTTGATAATCGCTAGCCATTTTAGCTAAGAATTTGTTATAAGAAACGCCAGCAGAAGCAGTTAGATGGAGTTCTTGCCAGATATCCTCTTGAATGAGGCGAGCGATTTTGACCGCTGACTTGATACCGAGTTTATTTTCTGTTACATCCAAATAGGCTTCGTCAATACTCATAGGTTCAATCAAATCTGTATAGCGCTTAAAAATAGCTCGGATCTGGAGTCCTACAGATTTGTATTTCTCATAATTTCCTGAGATGAAGACGGCTTGGGGACAACGTTCATAGGCTTCCTTAGAACTCATGGCTGAATGGACACCAAAAGCTCGTGCCTCATAGCTACAGGTAGAAACGACACCACGCCCACCTGTTTGCCGAGGGTCGCTTCCGATAATGACAGGTTTTCCTCTGAGTTTAGGATTATCCCTGATTTCTACCGCAGCAAAAAAGGCATCCATGTCAATATGGATGATTTTTCTTGACAAATCATTTAACAAAGGAAAAATCAACATGCCTAGCCCCCTTTTTACTGCTTATTTTCTTTTATTATACCCTTTTTTCTGAAAAAAGGGAAAAAGGGTATATTTTTTTCAAAAATATAATACAGTTTGGAACAAAATATAGACTGTTTTAGAAAAGAAAGTGTAAAAATAAGGGTTTTCTACTTGTTGAAATCGGTTACTGTGTGTTATACTTGTCTCATGAATGTAACAGATTGTTGTTGCTAGAAAGAAAAAAGAGGACATTAACATGGTTGTTAAGACAGTTGTTGAAGCACAAGATATTTTTGACAAAGCTTGGGAAGGCTTCAAAGGCGTAGATTGGAAAGAAAAAGCAAGTGTATCACGCTTCGTACAAGCTAACTACACACCTTATGATGGAGACGAAAGCTTCCTCGCAGGACCAACAGAACGTTCACTTCACATCAAAAAAATTGTAGAAGAAACTAAGGCACACTACGAAGAAACTCGTTTCCCAATGGACACTCGTCCAACATCTATCGCTGATATCCCAGCAGGATTTATCGATAAAGAAAATGAAGTTATCTTCGGTATCCAAAACGATGAACTCTTCAAATTGAACTTCATGCCAAAAGGTGGTATCCGTATGGCTGAAACTACTTTGAAAGAAAATGGATACGAACCAGATCCAGCTGTTCACGAAATCTTTACTAAATACGTAACAACAGTTAACGACGGTATCTTCCGTGCCTACACTTCAAACATTCGTCGTGCACGTCACGCACACACTGTAACTGGTCTTCCAGATGCATACTCACGCGGACGTATCATCGGTGTTTATGCACGTCTTGCTCTTTACGGTGCAGACTACTTGATGCAAGAAAAAGTAAACGACTGGAACGCAATCGAAGAAATCGATGAAGAAACAATCCGTCTTCGTGAAGAAATCAACCTTCAATACCAAGCATTGCAACAAGTTGTTCGCTTGGGTGACCTTTACGGAGTTGACGTTCGCAAACCAGCGATGAACGTTAAAGAAGCTATCCAATGGGTTAACATCGCCTTCATGTCTGTCTGCCGTGTTATCAACGGTGCTGCTACATCTCTAGGACGTGTACCAATCGTATTGGACATCTTTGCAGAACGTGACCTTGCTCGTGGTACATTTACTGAATCAGAAATCCAAGAATTCGTTGATGATTTCGTTATGAAACTTCGTACAGTTAAATTTGCTCGTACAAAAGCTTACGACCAATTGTACTCAGGTGACCCAACTTTCATCACAACTTCTATGGCTGGTATGGGTAACGACGGTCGTCACCGTGTTACTAAGATGGACTACCGTTTCTTGAACACACTTGACAACATCGGTAACTCTCCAGAACCAAACTTGACAGTTCTTTGGACTGATAAATTGCCATACAACTTCCGTCGCTACTGTATGCACATGAGCCACAAACACTCTTCAATCCAATATGAAGGTGTAACAACAATGGCTAAAGACGGATATGGTGAAATGAGCTGTATCTCATGCTGTGTGTCTCCACTTGACCCAGAAAATGAAGAACAACGCCACAACATCCAGTACTTCGGTGCGCGTGTAAACGTATTGAAAGCCCTTCTTACTGGTTTGAACGGTGGTTACGACGATGTTCACAAAGACTACAAAGTATTTGACATCGAACCAATCCGTGACGAAGTTCTTGAATTTGAATCAGTTAAAGATAACTTTGAAAAATCTCTTGACTGGTTGACTGACACTTACGTAGATGCTTTGAACATCATCCACTACATGACTGATAAGTACAACTACGAAGCTGTTCAAATGGCCTTCTTGCCAACTAAACAACGTGCCAACATGGGATTCGGTATCTGTGGATTTGCCAACACTGTTGATACATTGTCAGCTATCAAATACGCTACAGTTAAACCAATCCGTGATGAAAATGGCTACATCTACGATTATGAAACAATCGGTGAATACCCACGTTGGGGTGAAGATGACCCACGTTCAAACGAATTGGCAGAATGGTTGATCGAAGCTTACACAACTCGTCTACGTAGCCACAAACTTTACAAAGACGCTGAAGCTACAGTATCACTTTTGACTATCACATCTAACGTTGCTTACTCTAAACAAACTGGTAACTCACCAGTCCACAAAGGTGTATACCTCAACGAAGATGGTTCTGTGAACTTGTCTAAACTTGAATTCTTCTCACCAGGTGCTAACCCATCTAACAAAGCTAAAGGTGGATGGTTGCAAAACTTGAACTCACTTTCTAGCCTTGACTTCAGTTATGCAGCTGATGGTATCTCATTGACTACACAAGTATCGCCTCGCGCTCTTGGTAAGACTCGTGACGAACAAGTTGATAACTTGGTAACAATCCTTGATGGTTACTTTGAAAACGGTGGACAACACGTTAACTTGAACGTTATGGACTTGAACGATGTTTACGAAAAGATCATGTCAGGTGAAGATGTTATCGTACGTATTTCTGGATACTGTGTAAACACTAAATACCTCACTCCAGAACAAAAAACTGAATTGACACAACGTGTCTTCCACGAAGTTCTTTCAATGGATGATGCCTTGGATGCGTTGAGCTAATCAAGTTCTTGAATAATGAAATAAAGAACCCTCGGTCAGTCGACTGAGGGTTGTTTTTGGGCTCTTAAATTCCTTAAGTCAGGTATTGAAATGTCTGACCGGGATTCAAAGATACTTGTTGAGTTGCGGGAGGTATTTGATACTCAATGAAAATCAAAGAGCAAACTAGGAAGCTAGCCGCAGGTTGCTCAAAGCACCGCTTTGAGGTTGTAGATAAGACTGACAAAGTCAGTCACACATATACGGCAAGGCGAAGCTGACGTGGTTTGAATTTTATTTTCGAAGAGTATGAAAATAAAAATACCACACTTTGTAAGGAAACAAGGTGTGGTTGTATTTTATCTCTTAGACCAAGTTCTCCTCATAAAGAGAAGTAAGATTGGGTAAATCTCCAAGCGCCCTGCAATCATTGCAAAGGAGAGGAGAATTTTTGAGATAGGACTAAAGATTGAGAAACTAGAAGTGGTTCCTAGGATAGGTCCGATATTATTGAAACAGCTAAAGACAGCGCTGGTCACAACCAGAAAATCATTGCTATCTAAGCTGACAATGAAGATAAGGGATAGCAAAATCATAGAATAGATGACAAAGTACTTGAGAATCTTATGCTGGGTATCTTTGTCAATTACCGTTTTATTAACATGGAGGGTCAAAATACGGTGGGGCGATAGGATTGATAAAATCTGATTTTTAGCAATTTTTGAAAGGATTAGGCCTCGGATAACCTTGAGTCCACCTGCGGTTGATCCAGCAGAGCCACCGATTCCCATGAGGAAGAGAAGGATAAACTGGGAGAAGAGGGGCCAGTTGGTAATGTCTCCGTAACCAAAACCAGTCGTTGTAATGATATTGGAAACCTGGAAGAAGGCCATTTCAAAACTCTTTGAAAATCCTGGATAGAGATAGAGAGTATTGAGGCTAATCAAGCCTGTAGAAAGCAGAACAATGACCAAGTAAGCACGAAGTTCCTCGTCACCAAAGAAGGCTTTGACGCGACGGAGCATGAGGTAGTAGTAGAGATTGAAATTTACCCCAAAAACCAGAACTCCGATACTAACCAGATAGGTAATCAGTGAGCTGCCATAGTGGGCAATCCCGTCGTTATAGACGGTAAAGCCTCCTGTACCTGCTGTCCCCATAGCAATGACAAAACTATCAAATAGGGGCATGCCAGCCAGATAATAGATGATGACAAAGAGGGAGAAGAGAGCTAGATAAAGGAGATAGAGAATCTGGGCAGTGTTTTTTAGTTTGGATACTACTTTACCAAAAACAGGGCCAGGAACCTCAGCCTTCATCACTTCTAGGTGACTATTCTTGGCATTATCCATAATAGCAAGTGCAAAAACAAGCACTCCCATCCCTCCAATCAAGTGGGTAAAACTTCGCCAGAAGAGGAGGGAACGACTGAGGACCGAAACGTCGTTCAGAATAGTTGCTCCAGTAGTTGTAAAGCCAGAACTGATTTCAAAAAAGGCATCGATAACGCTGGGAATTTGCTTAGCAAAAACAAAGGGGAGACCGCCAAAGAAGGACCAAAGGATCCAACAGAGGGCAACAATCAAGACTCCCTCCTTGGGATAAATCCGTTGATTTTTGGGCTTTTGTAAAATTCCTGAACCGCCTAGTAATACGAGAATCCCTATTGTTGAAAAGAGGGCCGTAAAGACTTGGCTCGATTCACGGTAATAGAGAGCGACAGACACAGGAACCAAAAGAAGAACAGCTTCAATCAAAAGTAATTTTGAAAGGAGGTAACGAATCATACTTTTATTCATTTCTTACCTCGCGATCAAGTCATAAATCTTGGTGATGTTTGGCAACAAAGTTGTTACTAGGAGCTTGTCTCCAACTTCCAACATATCCTCCCCAGTTGGGAAAATAGTCTTGCCCTTTCGAATGATGGCTGCAATAAGAACCCCTTTTTTCAATTTCAGTTGAGAAAGAGGTTTGGCAGTCATTTTATTGGCTTCCTTGATATGGAATTGTAGGGTTTCGATTTGGCCATTGGCTAGATGGTGCATGGCTTGAAGGTCTGAATACTGGGCATTAACACGACCACGAATAAAGTGCATAATCGTATCTACAGCGATGCTTTTAGGTGTGATGATACTTGAAAAATCAGGTGCATTGATGATCTCGAGGAGACTGGTACGATTGACCTTGGTGATATTTTTTTGTACACCTACCCTGTCAAGGAACATAGAGGTAATTAGATTTTCCTCATCGACTCCTGTTAGAGTGGCAACGACATCATAGTTTTGAGCACTTTCTTCCAGCAGGGTATCTTTTGCGGTTCCATCTCCTTGAACGATGTAGAGATTTGGGAATTTCTCGCTAAAGAAGCTGGCGATTTCGGGATTGATTTCAATGACTTTTGTATCGATACGACTGTCTTTGAGAATACCAAGTAGATAATAGGCAATTCTACCTGCACCGACGATGAGAAGGCTCTTCACGGCACGAGACTTGAAATAATTATGGAAGAGCATCATGTCAACACGGTTACCAGTGACAAAGATTCTATCTTTATCCTGTACAGTCATGTCACCGCTTGGAATGATAATTTGATGATCCCTCTCTATCGCACATAGAATGACATTGCCAAATTTTTTCCGAAAATCAGAAATGGGCATTTGGCAAAGACCACTGGAGGATTTAACAGTGAATTCCATCAAGCTGACCCGTCCCCCAAAGAAACGTTCGACAGATAGGGCGTTGGGGAAGTCAATGATATTCGCGATAGCGCGGGCAGCCAAGAGCTCAGGGTTAACGATAAGAGAAAAACCGAGAATATTCTTTTCCTTGAAATAAGAGTTAGAATATTCAGGGTTCCGCACCCGAACGATGGTCTCTTTAGCTCCCATTTTTTTGGCTAGAACGGCTGCAATCATGTTCACTTCATCGTATTCAGTCAGGGCGATAAAGATATCACAATCCTGGACACTGGCTTGCTCAAGGATGGTAAAATCGGCCCCGTTACCAAGGATACCCATGATATCAAAGCGATTAACAATATGATTGAGGACAGCTTCGTCTTGCTCAATCAGCAAAACATCATGCTTTTCTGCAACCAAAGAGCGACAGAGGGCAGAACCAACTTTTCCCCCTCCGACAAGGATAATTTTCATAATAAAACCTACTTTTTCATGATGTAACTATCATACCTTTTTTCAAGAAAAAATGCACCTACTAGCTAATCACCAGAGTTTTTAGTAGGAAATTTGCTATAAGGTAAAACTATACCCTAAGCAATTGAAATAGCTATTAGCGACTTTCTCTGAAATATGGTATGATAAAGGGTGTATAAGGAGATAAAATGAATAATAATTTACTGGTATTACAATCAGACTTTGGTCTGGTAGATGGTGCGGTATCGGCTATGATTGGAGTGGCTTTAGAAGAATCTCCAACCTTAAAAATTCATCACTTGACGCACGATATTACGCCTTATAATATTTTTGAGGGGAGTTATCGTCTCTTTCAGACGGTGGATTACTGGCCTGAGGGAACGACTTTTGTATCGGTTGTCGATCCAGGTGTCGGCTCGAAACGTAAGAGTGTAGTTGCCAAGACTGCAAAAAATCAATACATTGTCACGCCAGATAATGGGACGCTTTCTTTTATCAAGAAACACGTTGGCATTGTAGCTATTCGTGAGATTTCTGAAGTGGCCAATAGACGTCAAAATACAGAGCATTCTTATACCTTCCACGGTCGTGATGTCTATGCCTATACTGGTGCTAAACTGGCCAGTGGTCACATTTCTTTTGAGGAAGTGGGACCAGAGCTCAGTGTGGATCAGATTGTGGAGCTTCCAGTCGTAGAGACCATCATTGAAGACCATTTGGTGAAGGGAGCTATTGATATTCTGGATGTGCGTTTCGGCTCGCTTTGGACCTCTATCACACGAGAAGAGTTTTACAAGCTGGGACCAGCATTCGGTGACCGTTTTGAGGTGACTATCTATCATGCAGATATGCTGGTCTATCAAAATCAGGTTGTTTATGGCAAATCATTTGCAGATGTGAGAATTGGGCAACCCATCCTTTACATCAACTCTCTCTATCGTTTAGGTCTGGCTATCAACCAAGGTTCCTTTGACAAGGCCTATAATGTGGGTGTCGGTTCATCTTGGACCATTGAAATAAAGAAAATAGAATCATAAAATAGGAGAATATAGATGAAAAATCAATCAATTAAACAAGTTGTTGCTATCGGTGTTGGAGCTGCGCTCTTTGTTGTCATCGGGATGATTAGTATTCCAACGCCTATTCCAAATACAAGCATCCAGCTTCAGTATGCGGTACAGAGCCTCTTGTCTATTATTTTTGGCCCTCTAGTGGGACTACTTGTTGGTTTAATTGGGCATGCAGTGAAGGACTCTCTTGCTGGCTACGGTCTATGGTGGACTTGGATTATCGCTAGCGGCCTCTTTGGTCTAGCTGTGGGGCTATTTAGAAAGTACGTTCGCGTGATCAATGGTGTCTTTGACTGGAAAGATATTCTTATTTTTAACCTCATTCAACTACTTGCAAATGCCCTTGTTTGGGGTGTCTTGGCACCACTTGGAGATGTTGTGATTTATCAAGAAGCGGCAGAAAAAGTATTTGCACAAGGAATTGTTGCGGGAATTGCTAATGGTGTATCTGTAGCTATTGCAGGAACTCTTCTCTTGCTTGCCTATGCAGGAACTCAAACTCGTGCAGGAAGTTTGAAAAAGGACTAAAATTATGGGGAAGGCTGGGCAACCAGTCTTTTTCGATGTTTATAGATTAGTTAGGCAAGTAAGCTAGGATAGGAATCTTTTTGGCGCTAAGATTTTAAGAGAAGAGACTGCAAGAAGGGGTTAATTTATGATAAAATAGAAGTCTAATACTCTGCGAAAATCTAATTCAAACCGCGTCAGCTTAGCCTTGCCGTACTTAAGTACAGTCTACGGCTAGCTTCCTAGTTTGCTCTTTGATTTTCATTGAGTAGAAGAAGCGAATGAAGAGAGTAAGATGAAAGAAGCTATAATTGAGTGGAAGGATTTCTCTTTCCGGTATGAAACGCAACAAGAACCGACCTTGCAAGGAGTGGACTTAACCATTTACAAGGGAGAGAAAGTCTTAATTGTTGGGCCATCTGGGTCAGGTAAGTCTACCTTGGGTCAGTGTTTGAATGGGATTATTCCAAATATTTACAAGGGTCAGACATCTGGAGAATTTTTGATCAAGGGGCAAGCGGCCTTTGATATGAGTATCTATGATAAATCTCATCTGGTTAGCACGGTTTTGCAGGATACAGATGGGCAGTTTATCGGTTTATCCGTGGCAGAGGATTTGGCTTTTGCTCTAGAAAATGATGTAACAAGTTTAGAAGAGATGAAAAGCCGTGTTCATAAATGGGCTGAAAAGCTGGACCTTCTTTCTTTACTGTCTCAGCGTCCTCAGGATTTGTCAGGTGGACAAAAGCAGCGAGTCAGTCTGGCTGGTGTCTTGATTGATGAGAGTCCGATTCTTTTGTTTGATGAGCCACTCGCCAATCTCGATCCCAAGTCAGGTCAGGATATTATCGAATTGATTGACCAGATTCATAAGGAAGAGGGGACGACGACCCTTATTATTGAGCACCGTTTGGAGGACGTTCTGCATCGTCCTGTTGATCGGATTGTCTTGATAAACGATGGTCGTATTCTCTTTAATGGTAGCCCTGACCAACTACTGGCGACTGATTTATTGACTCAAAATGGAATTCGGGAACCCCTTTATCTAACCACTCTCCGTCAATTGGGTGTGGATTTAGCCAAGGAAGAACAGTTAGCAAATCTGGATAACTTGTCTATCTCAAAAGGCCAGGTTCAGTTGCAGACTGAATTGGTAAAAGAGACACCAGATTTACAGTCACTCTTTAGACTAGAGGACGTATCTTTTTTTTATGATGATAGACCGATTTTAAAATCCATTTATTTAGATATTAAAAAGGGTGAAAAGATTGCCATTGTCGGAAAAAATGGAGCAGGGAAATCAACCCTTGCTAAGGCCTTAAGTAGCTTTATCCAGACTGAAGGCCGTTATCTGTGGGAAGGACAGGATATAAAAGGAGATTCTGTTGCAGAGCGGGCGGAACGAGTAGGCTATGTGCTGCAAAATCCCAATCAAATGATTTCAACCAATATGATTTTTGATGAGGTGGCTCTGGGACTTCGTTTGCGAGGTGTGGGCGAGCAGGAAATTGAAACGAGAGTTTATGAAACCTTGAAAATCTGTGGTCTCTATGAATTTCGTAATTGGCCCATTTCTGCCCTGTCATTTGGTCAGAAAAAACGTGTGACCATTGCTTCAATTTTGGTCTTAGGGGCTGAAATTATTCTCCTAGATGAACCGACAGCAGGTCAAGACCAGAAGAACTATACTGAGATTATGGAATTTCTTGAAGAACTGCATCAAAAAGGTCATACTATTGTCATGATTACTCATGATATGCAATTGATGCTGGATTATTCAGATCGGGCCCTTGTCATGGTGGATGGGGAATTGATTGCCGATACTAATCCAGCTAGTCTGTTGAGCAATCCTGAGCTGTTAGTAAAAGCCAACCTAAAAGAAACCTCTATCTTTAACTTGGCTAAGAAACTCGATGTGGATCCACTTGCTTTAACGGCATTTTACAAAGAAAGGAGAGAAGGATGCAAGCTAAATTAATTGGTTACCAGCATAGAGATACTGTGATTCATCGCTTGTCAGGAGCTGGAAAACTTCTCTTTTTCATCCTTGTGTCATTGGCGGCCATGATTAGCTATGATACCAGACTGCTTGTTCTGATTGCCATCTTTTCGGTCTTTCTCCTCTATTTGTCAGAGATCCGTTTTAAAGATGTTTCCTTTGTAGCCGTTTTTGCGACGGTATTTGCCGTTTTAAACGTCTTGATGGTCTATCTCTTTTCTCCTGAGTATGGGGTTGGACTTTACGGAGAGAGAAGTGTGATTTGGCAGGGAATCGGTGCCTACACTCTGACCAGTCAAGAGCTCTTTTATCTGCTAAATCTGGCCATTAAGTATCTCTGCACCATTCCTCTAGCTATTATCTTTTTGATGACAACTCATCCTAGTCAGTTTGCATCTAGTTTAAATCAAATTGGTGTGCCTTATAAGATTGCCTATTCAGTCAGCCTGACCTTGCGATATATTCCAGATTTGCAGGAAGAATTCTTTACTATCAAGATGTCTCAGGAAGCGCGTGGGATGGAATTATCCAAGAAAGCTTCTCTTATGCAACGAATCAAAGGCAATCTGCGCATTATCACTCCCTTGATTTTCAGTTCGCTAGAACGCATTGATACCATCGCGACCGCCATGGAGCTTCGCCGCTTTGGAAAAGAGAAAAAGCGGACTTGGTATAGTTATCAGACCTTGAAAAAAGGAGATTATCTTACCTTGCTCTTGGCAGCTGTGTTTTTAGTAGCTAGTTTACTACTTATCTTGCAGAATCAGGGACGATTTTACAACCCTTGGAAATAGCTTGAAAAAATTGAAAAAATCAAGTCGTTTCTATTGACAATGATTCTGAAAGTGTTATACTAAGAAAGTAGTTTCGCTGATTTACTTCAAACCTGTTGTGAGGTAAGTTAACGATGCCTTAACCACGCTGTTTGCTGAGCTTGACTCCGGGCAGTGTGGCTATTTTTTTGCAATGGTAAAAGGAAGCAAGTCATGACAAATCACATTGTATTATTTGAACCACAAATTCCACAAAATACAGGCAATATCGCGCGTACTTGCGCTGCAACCAATTCTCCCCTCCACATCATCAAGCCTATGGGCTTTCCTATCGATGACCGCAAGATGAAGCGAGCTGGTTTGGATTATTGGGATAAGCTAGAGATTTATTTTTACGAGAGTTTAGAGGATTTCATGTCTCAGATGAAGGGAAAACTCTATCTGATTTCTAAATTCGCTGAGAAAGTGTATTCTGATGTGGATTTATCGACTAACGAAGACCATTATTTTCTATTTGGACGTGAAGACAAGGGCTTGCCTGAGGACTTTATGCGAGAACATCCTGAGAAAGCTCTCCGTATTCCTATGAATGATGAACATGTCCGCAGTCTCAATGTGTCTAATACCGTCTGCATGATTGTCTATGAGGCTCTCCGCCAGCAGAACTTTGCAGGTCTTGAGCTTGTTCATACCTATGAAGTGGATAAATTGAAATAAAAAATGAAAATGAAAATGAACAAAATGCTTGCGCTTGCAAGCGTTTTTTGTTATGATAAAAGAGTCTTCAGGGCAGGGTGTGATTCCCGACCGGCGGTAAATTTGACTAGCTATTTTAGCTTTCTCGTCGTTGTCTTGTCTCGATATACTTTAAGTATTATCTTCGACTGCGACGCCTAGATAAATCTAAAATATCTTAGCCAAATAAGTCCGCGAGCGCAAGCTGATGTGGTGAGATTCCACAACCGACAGTATAGTCTGGATGGGAGAAGACGAAAGAATAGCTTTGTCTGTTCTGATAGATTTATAGCCAAACTGTAACCGCTTGCTCAACGGAGTTAGAGGGAACTTTTGGGATATAAAAAGTGAGAATAGATAGAGGAATCCTTTCTAACTTCTTCTGATTTTATAGAAAATTGGAGGAACCTGTTATGACAAACACACGTCGACTTTCGACCATTGCGATTTTATCAGCCATCTCATTTGTGCTGATGTACTTTGACTTTCCGCTTTTACCAGCGGCGTCCTTCCTCAAGATCGAATTTAGTATCTTGCCAGTCCTTGTGGGCTTAGTGGTCATGGATTTGCCTGCTGCTCTAGGAGTTCTCTTGCTTCGCTCACTCTTGAAACTGCTTCTTAACAGTCAGGGAGTGAATACTTACATTGGTTTGCCAATGAATATCGTAGCTTTGGGAGTTTTTGTCATCGTATTTGCTTTGATTTGGAAAAAGGAACGGACAACCCTTCGTTTCCTACTAGGCTCTCTAGCTGGGACTATTGGTTTAACCGTGGCTATGTTGGTTCTCAATTATGTTTATGCTGTTCCTTTGTACGCTAAGTTTGCTAACTTTGATATTGGAAAAATTTTGGGACTTTCCAACTACCTAATGACCATGGTATTACCTTTTAACTTGATTGAGGGTGTAATCTTTTCCGTTTCATTCTGGTTGTTGTATGTTCTCTTGAAACCAACCTTAAAACATTATGAGAGATAAACAAACATTTTTAATGAAGGGCAGTTTTGCCCTTTTACTTTTCGTTATTCTTGGCTACATGGTCAAATTTTACCCTGAAACGCTGGTCGGTTTTGACCAACCGATACAGACTGCCGTTCGAGGAGACTTGCCAGATTACTTGACTATTCTTTTTAGGGCCATCACACGCTTGATTGATATTCCAGTGATTATCACTTGGGTTGTCATTACAGCTTTTGTCTTTTATCGTAAGCGGTGGAAGGTAGAAAGTTTCTTCATGCTGGGAAATCTGGCTTTGGCAGGTCTTTTAATCGTGACCTTTAAAAATATTTACCAGCGCCCACGACCAGCTATTTTACACTTGGTTGAGGAGAAGGGATTTTCCTTTCCAAGTGGCCATTCTCTGGCTGTAACCTTGATGGTCGGTTCTCTGATTATCATTCTCAGTCAACGGATGAAAAATCCAGTCTGGAGAAAAATCGTACAAATCGTCCTTGGTCTCTACCTAGTCAGTGTGCTGGTATCAAGGGTCTATCTGGGAGTTCACTATCCATCAGATGTCCTTGCCAGTCTCTGTGTGGGCTTGGGAGTCCTGTTTATCGAGTTTCCCTTCTATGACAAGCTCCGATTCCAATGGCGATTTAAAGGCAAGCAGAAGTGAGTATCAAATTCCTTTGAGGAGAAAGAAATGAAAGTCAATATAGCAGATCTTCATCCGACTCAACTATACTTATCAGAAAAGAAGTTGCAAGATATTCAGATGCTTTACCAGTCGGCAGAAACAATCCAAGTCGATCCAATCAGTATTCTTGCCTTTGGAAATTGCTTGTTGATTACAGATGGACATCACAGGGCTTATCAGGCTTTATTGGCAGGTCGGGATACGATTTCTGCTGAGTGGGATAGAGATGGTGGTGATGAACTATATCATCTCTATGCGCAAGCTTGTGAGGAAAGAATGATTTACTCTGTTCTGGATTTAAAAAATCATATCTTAGCTCAAGATGAGTATGAAGCAAAATGGTATAACTGGTGTGATGGTTTTAATCAAGCAGCAACTATTTTGTGGAAAAGGAAAGCAGATGAAACGGATTTTACAAATAGATAATGCACTGCGTCTTGTTCCTTATTATAAGGTCAATCATTGTGAAGAAGCTTTTGCTTGGTATCAGGATGTGAACTTAGTTCACCTCGTAGATGGTGTGAAGAAACCTTATAGTCAAGAAACTTTGGAAGCTATGTATTCCCATTTGGATCAGCATGGTGAACTTTTTTGGATTGAAGTCAAGGAGAAGGGAGAATGGTTTCCAATTGGGGATGTTACACTATCTCAGGATAATCTCCCCATTGTGATTGGGAATTCCGCTTACCAACATCGAGGACTTGGAAAAAAGATTCTAAGTGCTTTGATTGAATTGGCTCGAGTAAAAGGATGGAAAGAATTGAGAGTCAAGGAAATCTACACCTACAATCATGCTTCTAGGAGGTGTTTCAAGTCGCTTGGATTTGTGGAAAATGGAGCAACAGAAAAAGGAATGAGTTTTGTATTGAAATTAATCTAATCTAACTTGTTTTTTAACTCAAAATCTGATAAACTATGTAGTAATTGAATAGAAATCTGCAAGACTAGTAACTCAAGGGAAGTATATCAGGGAGGAGAGCCGTGACTGCAAGCTCTCTATATGAAAGCTGGGTGAATTCACTTGTGCATGGATTTAGAAATGAAGGTCTGACTTGTCAGATAAAAACGGATGGTACCGCGTGTCAACGCTCCGAGTGGAGTTTTTGGCATGTGGTTTTCTTTTTATCTACGAGAGACTGATGGAGGAATTATGTCAACTATTGAAGAACAATTAAAAGCGCTTCGTGAAGAAACGCTGGCTAGCTTGAAGCAGATTACTGCTGAAAATAAAAAAGAGATGCAAGATTTGCGTGTTTCTGTCCTTGGGAAAAAGGGTTCACTTACTGAAATCCTCAAAGGGATGAAAGATGTCTCTGCTGAGATGCGTCCGATTATCGGGAAACACGTCAATGAAGCTCGTGATGTCTTGACAGCAGCCTTTGAAGAAACAGCTAAACTATTGGAAGAAAAGAAAGTCGCAGCTCAACTGGCTAGCGAGAGTATCGATGTGACACTTCCAGGTCGCCCTGTTGCGACGGGTCACCGCCACGTTTTGACACAAACCAGTGAAGAAATCGAAGATATTTTCATTGGTATGGGTTACCAAGTCGTGGATGGTTTTGAAGTGGAGCAAGACTACTATAACTTTGAACGTATGAACCTTCCGAAAGATCATCCAGCCCGCGATATGCAGGACACATTCTATATCACTGAAGAAATCTTGCTCCGTACTCATACATCTCCTGTGCAGGCGCGTGCTATGGATGCTCATGATTTCTCTAAAGGCCCTTTGAAAATGATCTCACCAGGGCGTGTCTTCCGTCGTGACACAGACGATGCGACCCACAGTCACCAATTCCACCAAATCGAAGGTTTGGTTGTTGGGAAGAACATTTCTATGGCAGACCTTCAAGGAACCCTTCAGTTGATTGTGCAAAAAATGTTTGGCGAAGAGCGTCAAATTCGTTTGCGCCCCTCTTACTTCCCATTCACAGAACCATCTGTTGAGGTGGATGTTTCGTGCTTCAAATGTGGTGGTGAAGGATGTAACGTATGTAAGAAAACTGGTTGGATTGAAATCATGGGTGCTGGTATGGTTCACCCACGTGTTCTCGAAATGAGTGGAATTGATGCAACGGTCTACTCTGGATTTGCCTTTGGTCTTGGACAAGAGCGTGTAGCTATGCTCCGTTACGGAATCAACGATATCCGTGGATTCTACCAAGGAGATGTCCGCTTCTCAGAACAGTTTAAATAAGATTGAAACCTGAAACACAGTCCTAGTCAGCTACTCTTGACGAGAAATGGTGAGGACTGACTCGAAGAAAAAGAAAGGAATTGAAAAGGTCTTACTTGGTGGGACCTTACAATCAGAATTATGCTTGTATCTTATAAATGGTTAAAAGAATTGGTGGACATTGATGTGCCATCACAAGAGTTGGCTGAAAAAATGTCAACCACAGGGATCGAGGTAGAAGGTGTGGAATCACCGGCTACCGGTCTCTCAAAAATTGTCGTCGGTGAGGTCTTGTCTTGCGAAGATGTGCCAGAAACTCACCTTCATGTTTGTCAGGTTAACGTTGGCGAAGAAGAAGCCCGTCAAATTGTTTGTGGTGCACCGAATGTGCGTGCTGGTATCAAAGTCATGGTGGCTCTTCCAGGAGCTCGCATCGCTGACAATTACAAGATCAAAAAAGGGAAAATCCGCGGTCTTGAGTCACTTGGGATGATTTGTTCCCTTGGTGAATTGGGAATTTCTGACTCAGTTGTGCCTAAGGAATTCGCAGATGGAATCCAAATCTTGCCAGAAAAAGCCGTTCCTGGGGGTGAAGTCTTCTCATACCTAGACTTGGATGATGAAATCATCGAACTTTCAATCACACCAAACCGTGCAGATGCCCTTTCTATGCGTGGAGTAGCTCACGAAGTGGCTGCCATCTATGACAAGGCGGTCAACTTTAAAGAATTTACTCTTTCAGAAACTGACCAAACTGCAGCAGATGCTCTTTCTGTGGGCATTGAGACAGACAAGGCGCCTTACTATGCAGCTCGTATCTTGGACAATGTGACTATCGCACCAAGTCCACAATGGTTGCAAAACCTTCTTATGAATGAAGGTATCCGTCCTATTAACAACGTGGTGGACGTGACAAACTACATCCTGCTCTACTTTGGTCAACCAATGCATGCTTTTGACTTGGATACCTTTGAAGGGACTGACATCCGTGTGCGTGAAGCTCGTGCTGGTGAAAAATTAGTGACCTTGGATGGTGAAGAACGTGACTTGGAAACAAATGACCTAGTCATCACTGTCGCAGACAAGCCAGTAGCCCTTGCAGGTGTCATGGGCGGTCAAGCAACAGAAATCTCTGAGAAATCTAGTCGTGTCGTCCTTGAAGCTGCAGTCTTCAACGGAAAATCAATCCGTAAGACTAGTGGTCGCCTCAACCTTCGTTCTGAGTCATCTTCTCGCTTTGAAAAAGGGATCAATGTGGCAACAGTCAATCAAGCCCTTGATGCGGCAGCTAGCATGATTGCAGAGCTTGCAGGTGCGACGGTACGTAAAGGTATCGTTTCAGCAGGTGAGCTTGATACCTCTGATGTGGAAGTTTCTTCAACTCTTGCCGATGTTAACCGTGTCCTCGGAACTGATCTTTCTTATGCTGATGTAGAAGACGTCTTCCGTCGTCTTGGCTTTGGTCTTTCTGGAAATGCAGACAGCTTTACAGTCAGCGTACCACGTCGTCGTTGGGATATCACCATCGAAGCAGACCTCTTTGAAGAAATCGCTCGTATCTATGGTTATGACCGCTTGCCAACCAGCCTTCCAAAAGATGATGGTACAGCTGGTGAATTGACTGCAACCCAAAAACTCCGCCGTCAAGTTCGTACGATCGCTGAAGGAGCAGGTTTGACAGAAATCATCACCTACGCTCTAACAACTCCTGAAAAAGCAGTTGAGTTTACGGCTCAACCAAGTAACCTTACGGAACTTATGTGGCCAATGACAGTGGACCGTTCTGTCCTCCGTCAAAATATGATTTCAGGTATCCTTGATACTGTTGCCTACAATGTGGCTCGTAAGAACAAAAACTTGGCCCTTTATGAAATCGGAAAAGTCTTTGAGCAAACTGGTAATCCAAAAGAAGATCTACCAAACGAAATTAACAGTTTTGCCTTTGCCTTGACAGGCTTGGTTGCTGAAAAAGATTTCCAAACAGCAGCGGTTCCAGTTGATTTCTTCTATGCTAAAGGAATCCTTGAAGCCCTCTTTGCTCGTTTGGGACTAGAAGTGACCTATACAGCTACAGCTGAAATCGCTAGCCTCCACCCAGGTCGTACAGCAGTCATTTCACTCGGTGACCAAGTTCTTGGTTTCCTTGGTCAAGTACACCCAGTCACTGCTAAGGCTTACGATATTCCAGAAACGTATGTAGCTGAGCTCAACCTTTCAGCCATCGAAGTAGCCCTTCAACCTGCTGCTCCATTTGTGGAAATCACGAAATTCCCAGCAGTCAGCCGTGACGTTGCTCTTCTCCTCAAGGCAGAAGTAACTCACCAAGAAGTTGTAGATGCTATCCAAGCTGCCGGCGTGAAACGTTTGACAGATATCAAACTCTTTGATGTTTTCTCAGGCGAAAAATTGGGACTTGGTATGAAGTCAATGGCTTATAGCTTGACTTTCCAAAATCCAGAAGATAGCTTAACGGACGAAGAAGTCGCACGCTATATGGAAAAAATCCAAGCTTCTCTCGAAGAAAAAGTCAATGCAGAAGTGCGTTAAATCATCAATCCATCCTTCGGGGTGGATTTTTGCTTTTCAAATAACAATTCAGGATTAAAAATAGACAGTTGAGGAACAGAGAAGATAAATTGAAGTTTGCTACTGTATAATGTACTCATAGCTCAAAGTATTCCAAGATTTTTTACTAAAATGAGGATGATAAAAATGGACAAAAATTATTGTAAAGGCTATCAAAAAAGAGTATAATGAGTGAAAGAAATTTCGGAGGTGAAAGATGCTAGAAGTAAGAAGTCTAGAGAAAAGTTTTGGACCCAAGCAAGTTTTGTTTGGTATTGACTTTCAAGCACGACCAGGTCGTATTTTGGGACTAGTCGGGAAAAATGGTGCTGGAAAGACAACGATTTTCCACAGTATTTTGAAATTCCTAGAATATCAAGGAGAAATTAGTCTAGATGGTCAGGATATTCGTCAGGAGACCTACGCTCGGATTGGCTATCTGCCTGAAGAACGCAGTCTCATACCTAAATTGACAGTCCTTGAACAAGTTCGTTACTTGGCGACTCTAAAAGGTATGGATGCCAAGGAGATCAAGGAAAAACTCCCTCAATGGATGAAGAGGTTGGAAGTGAAAGGGAAGCTGACTGATAAAATCAAGAGTCTGTCAAAAGGAAATCAGCAGAAGATTCAGCTCATTATTACTCTGATTCATGAACCAGACTTGATTATCTTGGATGAGCCTTTCAGTGGATTGGACCCAGTTAATACAGAATTGCTCAAACAAGTCATTTTTCAAGAAAAAGAACGTGGGGCAACCATTATCTTTTCTGACCATGTCATGACCAACGTCGAGGAGCTTTGTGACGATATTCTCATGATTCGAGATGGTCGTGTAGTCTTGCATGGGCCGGTCCAGGATGTCCGTAATCAATACGGGAAAACGCGTCTCTTTGTTTCAAGTGAGCGAAGCAAGGAAGAATTGGAAAAACTTCCTCATGTTAAACAGGTGAGCTTGACCAAACAAGGCAGTTGGAAATTGATCTTGGAGGATGAGAGCGCTGGAAGGGAACTCTTCCCAATCTTGACTCAGGGGCAATATATTGCAACCTTTGATCAACAAGCGCCAACAATCGATGAAATCTTTAAACTAGAATCAGGGGTGGAAGTATGAGAAATATGTGGGTTGTAATCAAGGAAACCTATCTTCGACATGTCAAATCGTGGAGCTTCTTCTTTATGGTGATTTCACCATTCTTGTTTATCGGTCTCTCTGGAGGAATTGGCTATCTCCAAGGCTCATCAATGGCTCAAAGTGGTAAGATAGCAGTGATTAGCACGGTTCCAGCTGTGACAGAAGGTCTCAAATCTACCAATGGTCTCAATTTTGATTATCAGGATGAAGCCAGTGCCCAAGTTGCTATCAAAGATGAGAAAATCAAGGGTTATCTAACCATTGACCAAGAGGACAGCGTCCTCAAGGCAGTCTATCACGGTGAAACTTCCCTTGAGAGTGCTATTAAGCTAGGAGTAACGAGCAAGTTAAATGAGCTTCAAGATCAACTCAATCGTTCGGCAGCTAATTTGTCGCAAGAGCAGGAAAAACGCTTGGAACAAACAGTTAACTTTACGGAGAAAATTGATGAATCCAAGGAAAATAAAAAAATGATTCAAACAATTGCGGCTACAGCGGTTGGAGCCTTTCTCTATATGATTTTAATTACTTATGCTAGTGTCACTGCTCAGGAAGTGGCTAGTGAGAAAGGGACTAAAATCATGGAGGTGGTCTTCTCTAGCATTCGAGCTAGCCATTATTTCTATGCTCGTATGCTTGCCTTGTTACTCGTGATTTTGACTCATATCGGCATCTATGTCGTGGGTGGTCTCGCTGCAATTCTGCTCTTTAAGGATTTGCCATTATTAGCTCAGTTTGGTATTCTGGACCATTTGGGAGATGCTTTCTCTCTAAATACCTTGCTCTTTATTTTGGTCAGTCTCTTTATGTACGTAGTTTTAGCAGCCTTCCTAGGTTCTATGGTTTCTCGTCCTGAGGATGCAGGAAAAGCCTTGTCACCTTTGATGATTATAATTATGGTAGGCTTTGTGGGAGTTACTGCTTTAGGTTCTGCAGGGGATAATTTGATCTTGAAAATCGGTTCATATATTCCCTTTATTTCGACTTTCTTCATGCCATTTAGAGCTATTAATGGTTATGCAAATGGCCTAGAAGCTTGGATTTCGCTTGCTATTACGATTGCTTTTGCAGTAATTGCAACAGTCTTTATTGGGCGTATGTATGCTAGTCTCGTTCTGCAGACAGATGATTTAGGTCCTTGGAAAACCTTTAAACGTGCCTTATCTTATAAATAGAAGAGCCTCGCGAAAGCGAGGTTTTTGAGAGACAAAAAGAGTGGAA